>JAEEQA010000027.1 GCA_016285085.1 Bacteroidales bacterium | reverse complement strand
GTAATAAGTTTAATTATTTAACAAATTAATTATGAAACATTTCGCATCTCATTTAAAAATAGCAAGTTTGATTTTGGCGGGAATGTTGGTGTTGAACGGTTGCCACAAGGATGAGCCGCAGCCGGAGGAGCCGCTGTCGTGGCTGGAGGAAGAAACGTATGCGGGCGGAAAGCTGGGCACCACGTTCAACCGTTCCTCTTCCGCGTATGAGGATCCCGCCCCCGCCGTCACCGATGTGGCCGCCTTCAAGTACGGGGAGTACCTGTTCGAGCGCGACTTCACCCAGAACACGCCGCCGTTCAACGGATTGGGTCCCTTGTACATCCGCAGTTCCTGCATTGCCTGCCACCCGGGTTACGGGCACGGCAAGCGGATGGACCGCTACGCCGCCGGCGACTGGGGCAACGGCTACCTCTTGGTCGTCACCGACCAAAACGACACCTACATCTCCTCACTCACGGGGATGCCGCAGACCAAGGCCGTGCCGCCCTTCAAGGCGCCCATCGACGAGTCGCAGATTCAGATTACATGGCTTCCCTACACCGACGAGTGGGGCAACACCTTCCCCGACGGCGAGACGTACAGCCTGATTTATCCGGAAGTTCGGATTCCCGCTTCCGCGTACTACGTACCGCTGGAGGTGGGCGGCAACACCATTCCCTACGGCAGCGAAATCGTGCGGTTGGAATCCACCATCGGCATCTACGGCACCGGATTGCTGGATGCCATCCCCGACGACTCGCTGAGAGAGCAATACCGCAAAGAGTACGCCGCCGGCGCAAACCTCAACCCCGCCATGTGGGCCGGCAACGACTGGGCCCCGACGGGACTCTACGGCAGCACCAACCACCCCAAACGGTTCACTTACGCCTGCACCCGCGGTCCGCTGCAGGACGGGCCCGGCGCCAACGCCATCTGGAACATCACCAACGTGACACGCAAGGACCGCCGCTACCACTACATGACCGCCACCTACGCCCGCACCGCCTCTCAAGACCCGCAAGTGCAAGCCGAGTTCTACAACTACTTCCCGGAATACAACGTGACGGGCAATCCCGAAACCGATATCTACAACTACCTCACCGGCACCAACCTGCCTGCCGAGATGAGTGACGACGACTACGTGAACCTGATGGTGTGGCACAGAGGTTTGGCTGTGCCCGCCGCCCGCGACCTTGACAACAAGACCATCCAACGGGGACGCTAGCTGTTCCGCGAAATCGGCTGCGCCTCCTGCCACCGTCCCAGCTGGACCACCGGCAGCGACCGCTTCACCGACCCCAACCACTTCTTCACCACCGGCGACCAGCGCCTGCCGCGCTATCCCAACCAGAAGATATGGCCCTACACCGACATGATCCAGCACAAGCTGCACATGCAGAACGACATCCGCACCGGATGGTGCCGCACCACCCCGCTGTGGGGCCGCGGCCTCTCCGCCATCTGCACCGGCGCCGCCGACCGTCTGCACGACTGCCGCGCCCGCAACGTCATCGAAGCCATCATGTGGCACGGCGACAGCCAAAGCGACGCCCGCTGGACCGTCGAGAAATTCCGCAACCTCAGCAAAGAGGACCGCAATGCCATCGTTCAATTCATCAACGCCATTTGATGATGTTTAATAATGTCATAAAGATGTTTTTATTTTAGGTTGTTTTTTTGTAGAGACGCAAAATTTTGCGTCTCTACATTCGTTAAATAATATCATATCCAATGAAAATTCTCCGCCACATTTTATCCGCCCTGATGGTCATCCTGATTGCCGTGATGGCCGCGGGCACCGTCATTGAAAGATTCCACGGCTCCGACTTCGCCCTCAGCCACGTTTATGGCTCGTGGTGGTTTGCCGCCCTGTGGGCATTGGCCGCCGTCGGCATGGTGGTCTTGCTGATTGTCAAGAAGGCATGGAAGCGTCCCGTGGTTTGCACCCTGCACGTCGCCGTGCTGCTCATCCTGCTGGGCGCTTTGCTGACAAAACTCACCGGACAGCACGGCGAGATGACCCTGCAACCGGGAACCGCCGCCAGCCAATTCACCATCGATGAAAATGGGACAAGCCACGAGGTAGTACTTCCCTTCACTCTCACCCTCGACCGGTTCGAGGTGGAGACCTACCCGGGCACTCACTCCCCGATGGACTTTGTGAGCTACCTGAAAATCACCGACAGCGGGAAACAGACCGATGCAAAAATCTCCATGAACCACATCCTGAAATACCGTCACTACCGCTTTTACCAAAGTGATTACGACGAGGAGGGCAACTCGGTGCTGGCAGTGGCGCACGACCCGTGGGGCACCGGCGTGACCTACGCGGGCTACCTGCTGCTGTTGGCCGGCATGGTCGGAATGTTCTTTGACCGCAAGGGACAGTTCCGTACACTGCTGCAAAAAACGTCGGGCAAAGCCGCCCTGCTGCTCGTACTGATAACCGCCGGTTTCATGATTCCGGCGAGAGCCGCCGACAAGCCCCGCACCCTTCCGGCCGAAAGTGCCGACAAGATGGGGCAGATGTATGTGCTCTACAAAGGGCGTGTCTGCCCGCTCCAGACGATGGCCAAGGACTTCACCACGAAAATCTGCGGCAACGCCCGCTATCGCGGCTACACGCCAGAGCAGGTGCTCAGCGGCTGGCTCTTCTACCCCGGCGACTGGGAAAAGGAGCCGATGTTCAAGATCAAAGGCGACTTTGTCCGTGAAACGCTCGGCATTAACGGCAAGTACGCCCGATTGACCGATCTCTACGACCTCTCCGGGGAGAGCAAGGCCGGTGCGGCGGCGCAGTCGCTGCCGATGGGCGACCCGCGACGGAAGAAGTTCAGCGCCGCCGACGAGAAGTTCCAACTTATCAATATGTTGTACAACGGCAAGTTGCTGAAGATGTTCCCCCACGCCGACAGTCTGCGCGACGTCACATGGTACACCCAGAACGACCAACTGCCCGTGGACATTTCCGATGACGAATATCTCTTCATCCGCAAGCAGCTGAGCCTCTGCCAGGAATATGTGGTAATGGGCGATTTCAAAGCGTTGGACGAGGTTTTTGAAAAGACCAAAATCTACCAGGAGAAATACTCTCTGGGGCAGGTGCCATCCAAGGCGCAATACCGTGCGGAACGGCTCTACAACCGGCTGACGGCCGGCAAGTGGCTGGCGATAGCGACCATCCTCATGGGGTTGGTGTGCTTCGCGGCGGCGATGTTCAGTTTGGGCAAAGGCCGTCAGCTCAACCGGCACGTCCGGAGGGCGGCGGTGGCGTGGACGGCTGGGTTGAGCGTATTCCTTGCGCTGCTGTTCGTCCTGCGGTGGGTTGCGGGCGGGCACGTGCCGATGGCCGGCAGCTTCGACTCGATGAACCTGCTGGCGCTGAGCATCGGCATCATTACCCTGCTGCTGATGAGACGGCACGAGATGGCGCTGCCGGCGGGCCTGCTGATGATGGGATTCGTTCTGCTAGTGCAGATGATGGGCGGCTCCAACCCGCCGGTCACCCACCTGATGCCGGTGCTTACGTCACCGTTGCTGAGTCTGCACGTCACGGTCATCATGATTGCCTACGCCCTGCTGTTTTTCATCATGCTCAACGGCATCACCGCCGTGTTCATCCGACTGACAAAGCCACAAAACATCCACTATATGGGGCACCTGCAAGACCTCAGTCAGCTGCTGCTCTATCCGGCGGTGGCGTTGCTGGCAGCGGGTATCTTCATCGGCGCGGTGTGGGCCAACATCTCGTGGGGCACCTACTGGTCGTGGGATCCGAAAGAGGTGTGGGCGCTCATCACCTTGATGGTCTATCTCTTCCCGCTCCATTCACGGCAGCTACCGATATTTCAGAAACCGACATTTTACCACCTATACACTATTCTTGCATTTTTATCCGTTCTTATCACCTATTTCGGGGTGAATTTGATATTGGGCGGGATGCACAGCTACGCGTGATTTTATAGGGGATAGGGATTAGGGAATAGGGGATAGTAGGGACGCACAGTCGTGCATCTATATTAATTGAAAATTGAAAACTGAAAATTGAAAAATAAGGATAGGATGAAAGGGTTGCATATAACGATTTGGGTATTTGCCTTGTTCTTTCTATGCTGTGCCTCACAGGCGCAGGAGGATGCCAAGCCGAAGGTGCTGACGGGGTTCAACGGCGGCATGATGCTGCACACAGGCTACCTGTTTGGCGAGATGCCGGAAATCGGCTATAATGCCAAAGGCGCGCCTTTTGGACTTGGAGGCGTGATCCGTGTGCAGCTGGGGCAGCACTGGATGGTGGGCGGTGAAGGGTATGTCTCCACCCTGCACCAGCTGCACAACGGCAGCTACATCAAGTACGGGTGGGGCGGTGTGCTGGGCGAGTTCTACTGGGCCCTCAAGCATGTGATGCCCTACGTCGGGCTGACGGTGGGCGGCGGCGCACAAACCTCCTTCCTGATGTTCGACGGTCGCAGCGGCGACTGGACGGCGGAAAAGAACGCCTTCTTCCATAAACAGGGTTTTATGGCCCTCACCCCCTTCATCGGCTGCGACTTCATCCTCACCAAGCTGCTGCACCTCACTTTGAAAGCCGACTGGATGACCACCATCGCCGACAAAAAGCTGCTGGAGCCGACGGGGCCGCGGTTTTACGTCGGCTTGATTTTCTACCATTAATGGAAGCGAAAGGTTTTAATTTTTCAATGCATACAAGTAATCAACCCTTATACAATATGAAAAAAACGATCCTCCTTTTTGTTTTTAACATCTTTGTTTTCAGTGTTTTTTCACAGAAGATGCCCATCCGGCAGGTGACGCTTTCCAATGGGATGAACGTGGTGCTGTGCGAATTTCACGAACAGCCGCAGATTTACGGGGCTGTCTGCGTACACGTCGGCTCCAAGAACGACCCGTCCGACAATACCGGCATGGCGCACTATCTGGAGCACATCATGTTCAAGGGCACCGACAGCATCGGCACGCTTGACTGGCCGTCGGAAAAGGTTTACCTCGACAGCATCTCCCTTCTTTATGACGAGCTGCACGGCAAAACCGATGCCAAAGAGAGGAACGATATTTTACTTCACATCAACAATTTAAGCAACAAAGCCACGCAGTTCGCCATCCCCAACGAGGTGGACGTGAGTCTGGATATGATGGGTGGCGAGGGCGTGAACGCCTTTACCAGCAACGACGTGACGGTCTATCACAACCGCTTTCCTTCCAACCAGTTGGAGAAATGGCTGCTGGTCTATCGCGAGCGGTTCCGCCACCCCGTTTTCCGGCTGTTCCAGAGCGAGCTGGAGGCCGTTTACGAAGAGTACAACATGTACCAGGATGAGCCGATGATGGTCTTTTTAGAAGATGCCGTAGCCGAGGCATACGGCACGCACCCCTATGGAATTCCCGTCATCGGTTTCCAGAAACACCTGAAAAATCCGCAGACTTCGGCGATGCAGAAGTTCTTCAACACCTACTACCACCCGGCCAACATGACGCTGGTGCTGGTGGGCGACTTCGAGGTGCGGGGCATCCTCCCGCTGCTGGAACGCACCATCGGACAGCTCCACAATGAAAGCGACGGCGTGGATCCGAAGCTGGCGAAGCAGACCGAACGCTTCAACACCGACCTGAACCTGCCGGTGAAGCCCTTCTCCGGTCATCAGATTGTGACGGTGAAGGAGACACCCGTCAAGGTGGGCGCCATCGGTTTCCAGACCGTCGGCACCAATAGCGAAGAGGCGTTTTACTTGGATATTCTGGGCAGCCTTCTTAACAACGAGTCCTCCACCGGACTTTTGGACAAACTGAACAACGAGAACAAACTGTTTATGTCACAAAGTTTTAACTACGGAATGCTGGAGCATGGAATGTTTGCAGTGTTCTACGTTCCCAAGATTCTGGGACAGTCGCACGAACAGGCGGAGGCGTTGGTATTCGCTGCCCTTGACTCGCTCCGGACCGGCCACTACAGCGACGACCTGTTCGAGGCCGTAAAGATGGACTACCTGACGGATTATCTTACCAATATGGAATCTTTGGGAGACCGTTTCTATACCGTTCTGGACCTGGTGACCAACAAGCAAACGCCTGAATTTTACGAGAAAAAAGGCGAATTATTGAAAAATCTGACGAAGGATGATTTGGTAAAGATTGCACAGAAATACCTGACAGACAACTGTTTGATTTATCGATCCAACATGGGGATAAAAAAGCACGAGAAGCTGCAGAAACCCGCTTGGGATCCGGTGGTGGCCCAGAACACGGATGCAAAGTCGGAGTTCGCGAAAAAGATAGAGAATATGCCGGCAAAGGAAATCCGTCCGCAAGAACAACTGGGCAAAGGAAAGGTGACACAGCTCGACATCAATGCCAAATACAAACTGTATGCCAGCAAAAATCCCCTCAACGACCTGTTTTCGTTGGAGATTGTCTATAACTACGGTACAATATCCGACCGTAAATTGGGCTCCGCAGTAGAATATTTCAACTTGCAGGGAACTGAGAAACAAAAATTTACAGACTTTCAACTGGCTTTGCAAAAGCTGGGCGCCTCTTTGGATGTGCAAACATCCTCCGACCTTACGACAGTTTCCATTTCGGGCTTCGACAAGGATCTGCCGAAGATTTTGGAACTGTGCCACGAGAAGCTGACCCATCCGGCAAATGACGAAAAGATGTTGTCGGTGCTGGTGGACGGGGAGAAAGGAAGCCAGAAAATGCAGAAGAACGACGCCAGCGCGTGGGGCTACGCACTTTACATGTATGCCCTTTACGGCGAAAAGTCACCCTATCTCAATAAACTATCTCTCAAGGAATTACAAAAGATCTCGGGAGATGAACTTATGCAATCGTTCGCGCATGTTTTCGAGTATGACGGCTATGCAACCTACGTGGGAAATGAGAGCCCTGAAAAGGTAAAACAATATTTGACAGATATTTACGATTTGAAAGAAGATGTCAAAACGGGGACAAGAGCGTTTCGCCCATTGCAGACCTATTCCCGTCCGGCGCTGTTTTTGGCTTCCAACTCACATTTTTTGCAGAGCAACATCTATTTTTATATCCAGGGCGACAAGGTGAAAACGATGAAACAGCAAGTGGCTTGTAAGATTTACAACGAGTTTATGGGTGGCAGTATGGCGGGTGTCATCTTTCAAGAAATCAGAGAATTACGCTCGCTTGGATATTCAGCATACGGTTATTACTCTTTTGATGTACTCAACCGCATTCCCGGCTTTGTGGTAGGATTTTTGGGCACGCAGGCCGACAAAACCGTGGAGGGCTGCGAGGCGATGGCGGAACTTTTGGTAGGATGTCCCGACAAGCCGGAGAAGTTTGAAACGGCCAAGGCATCCGCGCTGAAAAAGATGGAGGCCTCCTACATCTCGTTCCGTGACTATCCGGCGCAGGTGCGGAGATGGCAGGAATACGGTTTCAACGGCGACCCGCGTCAGGAGCAGATGGAACTTCTCAAACAGATGGATTTCAACCAAATGCGTAATTTCTATTACGAGATGGTGGGAAAGACCCCGTTGGTTATCACCGTTGCTGGCGACAAAAAGCGTATCGATGTGTCGAAATTGGCGAAAACCTACGAGATCAGGGAGGTGAAGTACAAGGACATCTTCCGTTAAAATCCGCTGGGAGTCACTGTTTCAGGGCCGTAAAAAATAATTCGGAAGGGGCGGGTGTTGTTTTGAAAAAAGTTGTATTTTTGCCGCCTCAAAAAAGCCGATGCCCAGGTGGCGGAATTGGTAGACGCGTCGGTCTCAAAAACCGATGAGGTAACACTCGTGCCGGTTCGATCCCGGCCCCGGGTACACGAAAAACTCCTTGATTTTCAAGGAGTTTTTTTTATTTAATCGTACAATAAACGCCCCTATTCCCGTTTCAGCAATTTGACAATCCATATCAAAAGACCAAAAATAACAATGTTGCTTATAAATAACGCAATGGAAAAACTAGTGATATGCAAAAGGTAGTTTGATTCCGTCAAAGCATATTTTCCATCCAATAGAGATGAAAGCAACATCATAACTTCAACTATAACAGCGAGGAACAAAGCCGAGAATGCCAAAACGACGAAGAGCTTACGCGATTTCATATGCAAGCTATTAATATTAACGTTTTTTTGAATATTTCCTCTTCACAATCTCGTAGGAGTTGCGGACCAGCTCTTTCAGCAGTTCAGCTTTCACAACTTGCACTTGCACGCCGATCCAGTGCTTGGGACTCATGTGGTCGGGGTCGCAGAAGCCCTCGGAGGACTCGCGCAGTTCCACGATACGCTCGGGCTGGCATTTGAGATTGATGGCGGTGAAGTCGTCGAGGTCGCAGTAGCAGAAGGTGTGGCCGCAGACGTAAAACACCAGCACGGACTCGCCGCCGGGCATCTTTGCAAAGGGCAGCTTTTCCTCCACCTCTCCCAGCGACAGGCAAAATTCACGGAATTCTTCGATGTTCATGGTCTATGCTTTTTTAGTCCTTGACGGGTCGGGGAAGTCTTTACGGATGTTTCGGCTCCGTATGGAGGGTGACGTGGGTCTCCGGTCCAAACCGCTCCCTGAGTTTGTGTTCGATGGCGCTGGTGCGTTCGTGCGCATCGTATAATGTCATATTTCCATCCATACGAATATGTGCCTCGATGGCGATGCGGCTGCCGATGCGACGGGTCCGGATATTGTGCGGCTCCGACACCTCGGGGAAGGAGGTGATGATCTGCTCAATCTCATTTTCCGTCTCGTCCGGCAGCGATTGCTCGGTGAGTTCTCCGATGCTCCCTTTGAGCAGTTGCCATGCCACTTTCAGCAGCATGGCGCCCACCACGATGGAGGCGATGGGGTCAAGCACCGTCCAGCGTTCGCCGAGCAGGATGGCCCCGCCGATGCCGACAGCGGCGCCAATGGACGAAAGCGCGTCGCTGCGGTGATGCCACGCGTTCGCCATCACTGCCTGGGAATCAAGCTTCTTTCCCTTCCAGAAAGTGTATTGATACAATAATTCCTTTACCACAATGGAAATCAATGCCGCCCACAAGGCAAGCTGCCCCGGCGCTTCCAACTGCGCGCCGTTGAGCCAGTCCGCAAACTTGAGACTTCCTGAAACGATGATGCCCGTGGCCGCCGCCACCAGCGCCAGACCGATGAAAAAGGTGGCCAGCGTCTCGAATTTGCCGTGCCCGTAGTCGTGCGAAGCGTCCTGCGGCTTGGCGCTGATGCTGACAAAGGCCAGCACGATGAGGTCGGTGACAAAGTCGGACAGCGAGTGCACCGCATCGGCAACCATGGCGGCACTGTGCCCGAGGATGCCGGCAATGAACTTGAACGTCAGCAGGGCGATGTTGCCCGCACTGCCTAACAGCGTAACCTTATAGATTTCTTTTTCGCGTGACATATATGGATTCCGGCTGCAAAATTAGAAAAAAAAGCGGGTCGCCTTTCGGAAACCCGGCTTTTTGTTGTGTGAACCAGTGTTTGATTCTTTCGTGTTGTAAAATATCTACTTCGACAGGTACTTGTCGATGGATGCCGCGGCCTTCTTGCCCGCACCCATGGCCAGGATGACCGTGGCCGCCCCGCTCGCCGCGTCACCGCCACAGAATACGCCTTCACGTGACGTCTCACCCGTGGCCTCGTCCGTCTCGATGCAGTTGCGCCGGTTCATCTTCAGCCCCGGTGTCGTGCCGGAAATCAGCGGGTTGGGTGACGTACCCAACGCCATAATCACCATATCGACAGGAAGTTCAAAGTCGCTGCCGGGCACCTCGACGGGACTGCGGCGGCCGCTTGCGTCGGGCTCGCCCAGCTCCATACGGATGCAGCGCATCCCCTTCACCCAGCCGTTTTCGTCACCGAGAATCTCCTCCGGATTGCACAGCAGCTTGAAGATGATGCCTTCCTCCTTGGCGTGATGGACCTCCTCCGCACGCGCCGGCAGCTCGGCTTCGGAACGGCGATAGACCACCGTCACCTCGGCGCCGAGACGCAACGCCGTACGCGCCGCATCCATGGCCACGTTGCCGCCGCCGACCACCGCCACTTTCCGTCCCACAAAGTTGGGCGTATCGTAGCCCTCGCGGTAGGCAAACAGCAGGTTGTTGCGGGTGAGGAACTCGTTGGCGGAAACCACGCCGCACAGGTTCTCACCGGGGATATTCATAAACTTGGGAAGTCCCGCGCCACTGCCGATGAAGACGGCGGAAAATCCCTCTTTTTCAAACAAATCGTCGATGGAAACCGTGCGCCCGATGACCACGTCCGTCTCGAATTTCGCCCCCATCTTGCGGACATTCTCGATCTCGTGCTTCACCACAGTCTCCTTGGGCAGACGGAACGACGGGATGCCATAGACCAGCACGCCGCCCATCTCGTGCAGCGCCTCGAAAACCGTGACATCGTACCCCTTGCCCAAAAGTTCCTTGGCGCAGGTGATGCCGGCGGGGCCGCTGCCGATGACCGCCACCTTCTTGCCCTTCTTTTCGGTGGGCGCGTCGAAAGTGAGGTTGTGTTCGCGGGCGTAATCGCCGACGAACCGCTCCAGCTTGCCGATGGCGATGGGTTCTCCCTTGATGCCGAGCACACACTGGCCTTCGCATTGTTTTTCCTGCGGACACACACGCCCGCAGACAGCGGGAAGTGCCGAGTCGCGGTTGATGATGCGGGCGGCCTCTTCAAAGTTGCCCTGTGCCACCTCGTGGATGAAGTCGGGAATGTTGATGTTGACGGGGCAGCCCTGCACGCAGCGGGGTGCCTTGCAGTGCAGACAACGCTGTGCCTCCGCCACGGCCTCCTCCGCATTGTAGCCGAGGCACACCTCGCCGAAGTTGGTGGCACGCACCTTCGGGTCCTGCTCACGGACGGGCACGCGCCGCTTCTTGTCGGGCATCTCTTCGCAGATACCGCCGACATGGCAGACGTGACCTTCCGCTATCTCTTCTTGTTCAAGAATTTTGCGTTCTTCCACGTTGTTGTACATCGCCTGACGTTTCATGGCCAGAGCGAAATCCACTTTTGCGCCGTCGAACTCGGGACCGTCCACGCAGGTGAACTTGGTCTCGCCGCCGACACTCACGCGGCAGGCACCGCACATGCCGGTGCCATCGACCATCAGCGAGTTGAGGCTGACGGTGCAGGGGATGTTGAACTCCTTGGCCACCTCGGTGACGAAGCGCATCATGATCATCGGGCCGATGGCGATGACCTCGTCGTAGCGATTGCCGGCGTTGATGAGTTCACGCAGTTTGTCCGTAACGAGGCCCTTTGTGCCGTAGGAGGCATCGTCGGTGGTGACGTGCAGGGTGGCGACGGAGCGCAGCTCGTCCTCGAAGATGAGGAGCGATTTGGTGCGCACGCCCACGATGACGTCGGGGGTGACGCCATGCTGATGGAGCCATTTCACCTGGGGGTAGATGGGGGCGATGCCGACGCCGCCGCCCACGAAGACGAACCGTTTGGCGCGGCGCTCTTCGTCGGAGAGGTTGACGAATTCGGAGGGGCGTCCGAGCGGGCCGGTGATGTCGTGAAGGAAGTCGCCTTCCCGCATGGCGGCGAGGTCGCGGGTGGACTTGCCGATGGCTTTGAACACGATGGTGACGGTGCCTTTGTCAGCATCGCTGTCGCTGATGGTCAGCGGGATGCGCTCGGCGGTGTCCGTCTTTTTTACGATTAAAAACTGCCCCGGAAGTGCGGCTTTGGCGATTCTGGGGGCTTCAACTAACAATAAATAAGTGTCTTCGGCTAATTCTTGGCGGGAAAGGATTTTGAACATATTGAGATGATTTTATAACATTCGATTGTGTCGTGCAAACGGGAAATTTACGGAGGGCAAAAATACAAAAATTTTCGGCGTAATGCTATCCTTGTAGAGACGTGCCATAGCGCGTCTCTACAAAGCCATCCCCAGACAAAAACCGACCGCCCCATACGGGACGGCCGGTTTGCCATAAAATGTATCATTGTCATTCCGCAGCGCATCGCGCAGCAGAACCTCACCCATTATCAATCCTTTATGCAACGGACGGACATACCGTAATTCTTATCCATATTTCCTGTTGTCTTTTGGCTGTTGGTCAGATACAGAGATTGCGCTTGCGTTCCATTCGTACAACTCCAGAAATAGGTTTTGTTTCCAGTTCCATCCCCTTGGAAACTCGAGTAACCATTGCCGAAATAGCCGGCGGGACGTGCTGTGAACCCGCTGGCATTGGTGGGCGAGCCCGTCCAAACATCATCGTTAGCAAGCAGGTCTGAATTGGAATAATTATTTTTGAGATAGTTCAATTCTGCAAAGGCCGGCAGGTGCCAACCAACAGGGCAAATGCCCCTATGATTGCCAGTAACCGTGATGCTGAACGCAGTGTTGTTACCGCTGGTACTTGGGGTAGGCACCTCCACATAGTTTTCGGGGTTGGCGGTGTCCATCGCCGCGCACCAGTTGTAGAGCAGACCATAGCCCTTAGGAGCGTATGTTGTTGAATCATTATAGATCCAGTGTGCCACCTTGGAACCCAAATATGACGATCTATTGATCGTAGTTTTGTGTTCGGTGTTCACCAAGTAGGTTCCGGTTTTGGGAGAGGTGGTGGTGCGCAGGTTTTCACGCATCCAGCACTGCGTGCCGATCAGCACCGTTGCATACGCATTGCCTTCGTGATCGGTGACCACGGGCGCAGAGGGACAGGACTTAGCATCCACCATGGGGAGAGTGAGGCTCACTTGGTTACCATACGCTGTGCCCGAGCTATTGGTGGCGTAGGCCCGCACATAATAGGTCTCGCCGGATGTGAGGCCCGTGATGTTGCTGGTGAAGCTGCCCAAACCGCTGCCGTCGGTTGTGTGACTGTTGCTAATGGTCGGGTTTTCTGAAGTGCTCCAGCATACGCCGCGAGCGGTGACATCGGTAGCACCCATGTCGGTCACATTGCCGCCGCAAGTAACATTGATAGTGGTGTTGTCAAGGGTGATATCACTTACAGCATTGGTGGTTACCATGGGCGTCGCCTCCGTGGTAGTGAAACTCACTTGGCTCCCATACGTCGTTCCCGCATCATTTGTGGCATACGCCCGGACGTAATACGTCGTGGTGGGATTGAGGCCCGTGATGTTGCTGGTGAAACTGCCCGTGCCGCTGCCGTCGGTAGTATGGCTGTCGCTGACGGTCGGATTTTGCGAGGTGCTCCAGCACACGCCGCGAGCGCTTACAGTGGCGCCTCCCGCATCGTCGGCTACATTGCCGCCAGCCGTTGCGGTGGTCGCTGCTATGTTGGAAACCCCACTCGTAGTCACCGTGGGAAGATTCGGCATAACGTAGGTTACCTCTGCGCCGTAGGCCGTGCCCTCACTGTTGGTGGCGTAGGCCCGCACGTAGTAGGTGGCGCCGGGGGTGAGGCTTCCGGTAACGGTGAACTCTCCAATGCCCGTACCGCTGTCGGCTGTGTGGTCGGAACTGGTGGTGGGGTTCTGAGAGGTGCTCCAGCAGACGCCGCGCTCGGTCACGGTTGCGCCGCCGTCGGAAATCACCTTGGCCGTCATGCTGATCGTAGCGCCCGAACGACTTAATATCACGGTAGAAATGGTGGGCAGGTAGGCGGCATCTGTCGGACAGGTGAGCACGCAGCGTACCGACAGACCGTTCGTTTTGTCAATGGCAGTCGCGTCCACATAGGGGTTTTCAGTATAGAACTCTCTGGCCATGACATAAAGTCCCTCAAATTCCGTGGCTGTCCTGAAAATGGCATGACCATCAAAATATCCCTGGCCTGCAAGACCGATGCCTCCACTAACGTGCCATGTGCCGGCGGGCAAAACTGAGAATCCGGTGCTGTTGTTGGTAGTGGAAGGACATGCACTCCAAGTGCCCCATCCCTCCGTAGAGGCCATGGATTTTGCAATGTAACTAGGATTGTTGTCACATACATTCGCACTGTTAGAAGCAATGAAGCTGGTCAGTTGTGTCCATTCGGCATCGCTCGGCAGGTGCCATCCGTCGGGGCATACGCCTTGTACACCACTCGGATTGGCGGAGGATGAAGCACTGCCGTTCAATGCGGCATCCCAGTTGTATAAATAACCGTATGTATCGAGATTACTATTCGGCGCATAACGGCGAGCACCACTGTGATTATCCAATCCGCCAACCGGAATTTCAGTTCCGTCAGCAAAATGAGTGGTGCGCAGGTTCTGTTGCATCCAGCATTGGCTGCCGAGTAGCAAAGTGCCATATTCATTGCCATCAATATCGGTAAGTGTGCTGCCGCAGGAGAATGGCAACGTGGTGAAATCTTTCACCTCACCGTATGCTGTATCCACATCGTTGAAGGCGAAAGCGCGCACATAATACTGGGTGCAGGGAACTAATCGCTTCAGGTTGCATGAGTAGCTACCCTTGCCGGTGCCATTCATTACAGAATCAACACCAGAAACACCGAGTTTCAGATTCAGGTTGGAAGTGGAATACACCATGCCGCGCTTAGTGTTGGGCATGCCACCGTCGGAGGTTACTGTTCCGTACGCTTTGGCCGTAGTAGCTGCAATCGTGCTCGTGGGGATGCTGTCTGTGGTCACCGTGGGAGCCGTTGGCTGGAGGCGGAGTCCCATGATGAACGTGCAACCGTTTGCACTGGTTGCAGTAATGGTGATGGTGTCGGCAACGGAATAGGTGTGTTCGGCGGAAGTGCCGCTAAAGGCTACAGGTATGCTGTCCGTATCCCACTGGATGGTCGCCGTGTTCACAATATCTGATAATGATACGGTCAGCGTATTGACTGTCGCGGTGAATGAGGGTACATTAATGTCCTCTTCCACATGGGTGGTTGCGGTGTCCGTCACTAAGCTGTTGTCGGAGCGGGTGGCGATGCAGACCACCTCGTAGTCGCCTGCGGTCTCCGCATTGAAGGTAAAGGTCGGGGTTGTTACGTTGGAGGAGTCCGTGCCGTTCACCTTCCATAAAATGGTGTAATCGCTGCTGCTGCAGTTATGGAACGTGGCCGTGTAGGTCACGGGGTGGGAGGATCCGCTGCAAATGGTCACAGTGTCGAGCGAGGCGGTCACGGTGAGGGAAGGTTTCATCTTGTCGAGCTCTCTGGCGAGGGAGTCGTTCAGCTGTTCCAATCTGTCTAATCTGTTTAAGATGCCTTTGATCAAGTCGCAGTCGCTGAGGCTGTCGCAGGTTGGCACCGTAATATTGATGGTTTGGTCAGTGCCTTGGTTGGCGGTGAAGGTGCCGACATCCGTGCTGTTTTTCTGGATGGTGAGGGTGGCGTCGTTCACCGTGGGGAGCAGAGCGGGATTCACCTCAAGTGCGTACGGCACGGCCGACACCGGCGAGTTGGTCGTGACGTCGCCGTCTGCCAGGTGGAAGGTCACCGAAATGGTGGCGTTGCGCCAGCCTGTAATATCCACAAGTTCGTCACCTGTATGCGACGTGCGGCTCGCATCCCCGATGGAGAAGGAGACTACGCCGTTCTGGTTGGTGTGGGCGGTGCGGGTCTCATAGTACCTTTCCGTACTCTCCACACTGATGCGGACCTCCACGTCAATATCCGTGTTCCGCACAAACTTATTGTGGCTGTCGCGCACGACGGCCTGATAACTCAAAGTTGCGGTCTGTGCAAAGGCCGTTGCTATCGTTAACAATACAATGGAAAGAAAAAATAGGATTTTTTTCATAGTACTATAGATTTTGTCAGTTTTTGCTAGTAGTTCAGTATGCATCGCACGCTATAGCCGTTGGTTCTCTCACTCGAGAAGAACTCAGTGGTGCTGCACGCTGCGCCGAACGCACAGGCAACAGCATAGGATCCATCCTCCTTGATTGTCCACAGGTAGGCGTGTACGAGAAGATCTTCATAGCGGCCAAGGACGCTGTTGTAACGCCCTCCTGGCAGAAGCGTGAAACTTGTGATGTCGGTACCTATGTTGGGAATCCAATGGGTGGTGGCCATCAGTTCTTCGGGGTCGTATGCAGCCATTATGTATTCCATCTCGGATTCGGTCGGTATGTGCCAACCATTGGGGCAGATGCCTTGGCCAGCATTGTACTGGGTGGCAGCGCTCCATGTGTAGAGATGACCAAAAATATCAAAGATATTCGGAATGGAGGAGGTATGAACATCTGATGGGTAGGTTCTTATATCAGATATTGTATCTCCGTTGGCATAATGCTTCGTTTTCAGGTTTGTGCCCGTCCAGCAATAGAGACCGAGATCCACAGCAGGATAGGTGTTGTTGTCAATATCAGTCACCTCGGTAATGTCTTGACAGGCAGATTGTTCACCCTGCTGTATGCCTTCAGTGAGGATTGAAATGGAGGCACCTTCAGGTGCCATTGCATCGAAAATTTGCCCTACACTGGAAGTAATGCCCTCATTATTGGCATATCCCGACACCAGCGATGGCATTTCCACACTTCCGCTCTGCGCAAAAACGGCTATACAGGCGCAAATAGTAAGCAGTAACGAGCAAATTCTTTTCATCATTGTCAGTTTTTCAGAAATAAATTAAACGCTTTTCTCTTCAATTTGTTTCAAAAAAAGGCCGAAAAAATGCATTTTTTTTATAGAGACGTGCCATGGCGCGTCTCTACAGGTGGTTTGTCAGAAATCATTCTGCATCTAGTTGGTTCTGTATTTCGGAAAAATCCTTTAAAAAAACAATCTTTTCCGTTTCAAAATCAATACGGAAGAAGATGCTCTGCCGGCCGTTGCTTACCGCGATGTAGGGGGCGCGGAGGGTCTTGTTGTACCGTCCCACCTGCTCCACCACCGCCTGGGTCAGCTCTACCGTCGGGGCTTTGCACTCGATGACGAGCCACGGCCCGCCCTCACGGTCGAAAACCACCAAATCGTAGCGGCGGGTGAGGCCGTTCACCGTGATCTGGCGCTCCACCGAAAGGTGTGATTCGGGAATCCCTTTTTGCGAAATAAGAAAGTGGATGAGGTACTGCCGCACCTTCTCCTCCTCCGTGAAAGGAACCCATTTTTTGCGGATTATGTCGAACACTTCCGTCCGTCCGCCGTTTTGCCGTTGCTTAATCATCATGCAATGAATACGGGTGCAAAAGTACGAATTAGTTTATAAAGTTTGTAAAGTTCATAAAGTTTATCAGGTTAAGGAAACTTGATAAACTTGTAACCTGATAAACTTGCAACTTGACAAACTTGCAACTTGATAAACTTGTAACTTTGTTGTATTTTTGCCGCCTTATTTTTCAACATTAAACAAATGGATAAAAACACGATTATCGGGCTGTTGCTCATCTTCGGAATGCTGATGGGCTACAGTTTTTATGCCACAAACAAGGCAAAGAAGGCGAACGAGGCGAAAGCCAAGGAGATTGCGGAACAACAGGCAAAAATCCAGGAGGATGTGGAAATGGCCGCACAGGCTGTGTCGGACAGCACCGCCACCGACGCGCTCCAAGCCCAGGACACCACCCAAACCGTCACGAAAAACCTCGGTGCTTTTGGTTACACCGATGAAAGCCAGACCGGTGACTATGTGGTGAACACGAAGCTGGCGCAGTACCATTTCGCCCGCACCGGCGGCTACGTCACCCGCATCGAATACGCCGACATCTACCGCTATACGCCCAAAGACCAGCCCAAGGAAAAACTGGTCCTGTTCGACAACGGCGACACCAAGA
Organism: Bacteroidales bacterium; assembly: GCA_016285085.1. GTDB lineage: Bacteria > Bacteroidota > Bacteroidia > Bacteroidales > WCHB1-69 > UBA1756. The sequence goes on along the minus strand of JAEEQA010000027.1, from coordinate 11,879 downwards.
TGGGGTTCGACTTCAAACTCCCGGACTACACCGTCCTCAACACCAGCGACCTGTACTTCACCGCCTCCACTGACACGCTCAACGTGCTGGAAGGCGAAGAACAGACGCTGTCGCTGCGGGTCTATCCCTACCAGACAGGCGACTCTGCCGCGACCAACGCCCTCGACACCGCCAGCTACCTGGAGTTCTGCTATACCTTCCGCCCCGACGATTACCGTTTCGACTACACCGTCCGCTTCGTCAATATGTCGGAATACATCTACAAGAACCGCCGCGAGTTCGACCTCTCGTGGAACGCCGACATCAACAACGTGGAGAAAAACTACGACTACGAACGCGATGCCACCACCCTTTTCTACATGGATAATTTGGACAAGGTGGATAACCTGAACGAACGTGACTCCGATACCAAGAACTTAACCACCAACCTCAAATGGGTGGCCTTCAAGCAGCAGTTCTTCACCTCCATCCTCATTGCAAAGGAAGATGCCTTCAAAAAAGGACATCTCGAAGTGCAACTTCCTGAAAAGGAACAGCGCCCGCTCATCAAGAAGATGACGGCAGATCTTGCGTTCGAGGTTTCGGACTTGGACAATGGCTCTTTTGACATGAACCTCTATTTCGGCCCGAACCAGTACAAACTGTTGGAACCTTACGAGCAGAACCTTGAAAAGATGGTACCGCTCGGCTGGGGTTTCTTCCTGCTGCACTGGATCAACCGCGCCGCCGTCATCCCGATTTTCAACTGGCTGGAGGCATACGGACTCAGTTACGGCATCATCATCCTGATTCTCACCATCATCATCAAGATTGTGCTGCTGCCGATTGCCTACAAAACCTATATGTCGTCGGCCAAGATGCGCGTGCTGAAACCGGAAATAGAAGAGTTGAACGCCAAATATCCGAAACAGGAGGATGCAATGAAGAAACAGCAGGCCATGATGAACCTGTACAAGCGGGCCGGCGTGAGTCCGATGTCGGGCTGCCTGCCGATGCTGCTCCAGATGCCCATCCTCATCGCCATGTTCCGGTTCTTCCCGGCAGCGTACGAACTGCGCCAGCAGCCCTTCCTCTGGGCCGACGACCTCTCCACCTACGACTCCATCCTCGACTTCGGCTTCAACATCCCGTTCTACGGCGACCACGTCAGCTTGTTCACCCTGCTGATGACCATCGCCACCCTCGTTTACACATGGCTCAACAACAAAATGATGTCCGCCGGCAACGACCAGCAGATGAAGTCGATGAAGGTCATGATGTACCTGATGCCCATCCTCTTCCTCGGCATGTTCAACAGCTTCTCCGCCGCATTGACCTACTACTACCTCTTGGTCAACCTCATCACTTTCTTCCAGATGTGGCTGTTCCGTGTTCTGATTAACGAAGAAAAACTGCGCCAGCAGCTTCTGACCAACATGAGCAAGCCCGTCAAGAAATCAAAATGGCAGCTGAAGATGGAAGAGTTGGCCAAGCAGCAGCAACAGCTGGCCAAACAGCAACAAAAAGGCAGAAAGTAACGATATAGTCCCGTTTTACGGAAATGAAGCAGTTCAAGCATTTTATCACGGAAGTCAGCGGAATGCAGTACGTCTATGACAATGTCAAGGTGTGCTCCACCTTGGGCAAGTCGCTGTTGCTGCACCAGCTGCCGTGCACCAAGCCAGAACTGCTTCGCGAGGAGTTCGACAAGACGGAGCGGCACATCCAGTTTCTGCGGAACTACCCGAGTGCCGTGATGAACCTCGTGGGCGCGCTGCACACCGTCAACGACATCCGCCAAACCATCCTGAACCTCCGCTTTCTGCGAGTTTTGGATGACATCGAACTGTTTGAAATCAAGAAATTCGCCCTCAACTCCCAATACATCCTTCGTTTGATGCAAGAATCGAATTACGAGGATTTGCACCTGTACGACCTCTCGAAGGTGGTGCAGACGTTGGACCCTGAGGGAAGCCGCATCGCCCACTTCTACATCTATTCGGTGTATGACGAACGGCTGGCGGAACTCCGTAAGCAGATCCAAAGCACCGATGATGCGGAACGCCGCGAGGAGTTGACCTACCAGGCGATGCAGATTGAGGACGAGGTGCGGCAGAAGTTGACGGAGCTGCTGCATCCCTATTGGAAAAATATCGAGGACAACCTGCGCCAGATTGCCGAACTCGACCTGCTCAATGCCAAGGCGCAGCTGGCGGAAGAGTGGCACCTGTGCCGTCCCGCCATCTCGGAAACGAGAACTTACTATAAAGGACTTTTCCAACCGGAGGTAAAACACCTTTTGCAGGAAAGGGGAGAAGAGTTCCAACCTGTCACCATTGAGCTGCACCAGGAACCGACCTTGATCACCGGCGCCAACATGTCGGGAAAGACCGTGGTGCTCAAGTCGTTATGTCTGGCGCAATATCTGTTCCAGTTCGGTTTTTTCGTGCCCGCCGAGGAGGCGGAAATCCTGCCGATGGACGAGGTGTTCTGCATCATCGAGGATGCGCAGTCGGAAAAGCACGGGCTGTCGTCGTTTGCGGTGGAGGTGCTGAACATCAACCGCATCATCGAGAGTGCCAAGTCGGAGCGGCGGGTGCTGGCCTTGGTGGACGAGCTGGCACGCACCACCAACCCCGAGGAGGGCAAGCGGATTGTGAACGCCTTCGTGCTGATGATGCAGAAGTACGCCGTGATGTCGGTCGTCACCACGCACTATGGCGGGGTGGCGGCGAAGTGCCGGCGGCTGCGGGTCACCGGCCTCCGCATAGACGGCGTGACCGGCAACATCACCCCGGGCAACCTCTCCCGCTACATGGACTACACGCTGGTGGAGACTACCTCCGACGAGGTGCCGGAAGAGGCACTCCGCATCGCCGAGATCTTCAACGCCGACCAGGAGTTTCTGGAGTTGGCTCGCTGACGCTCGCATTGGGTTCGCTTCGCTCACATTCTTGATTCTGCTCGCTAACGCTCGCATTTGGGTTCGCTTCGCTCACATTCTTGATTCTGCTCGCTAGCGCTCGCATTTGGGTTCGCTTCGCTCACATTCTTGATTCTGCTCGCTAGCGCTCGCATTTAGGTTCGCTTCGCTCACATTTTTGATTTTGTTCGCTGACGCGAACATTTGGGCAGGCTATCGCCCGCATTCTGCTCACTCCGTTCGCATTTAAGGCGGGTGGCTTGGCACAAAGTATCGTTCACCCCGGAGGGGTGAGATTTCAGTAACCCCTTACAAGGTGGAACGAAGTGACACCGCAGTATGGGGATTGCGGAGGCCTCGTGCGTCCGTCCGCGGCACGGGCGGCAGGTACGGAAGAACGGGGCGGGTGATGCCGCGGAAAAAAACAAATTCATTTCAATTTTCGTCAAGCAAATCTGTCACCTCTTTCTTCAGGATGGGGACATATTTGCGCACAATTACCCAAATAGTGGCTTCGTCCACAGAATCATAACCATGAATGAGCATATTGCGGGTATTGACAATTTTTCTTGCACTGGAAATCGGGATTTCTGGGGTTATCTTCAGCAGCGCGTTCATGGCCTCACCTATGATTTCTATATTCCTTTCTACGGCATTTTGTATTAATGTGTTGGAATTGAATACTTCAAAGGTTGTAATTTCCTTCGTGTACTCTTCAATTCGCAAAATACAATTAGCAATATCAGTCAGCAACTTTTTAATTTGTGGGTCCATAGATGTGGTATTTTGTCTGATTCAATTCCTCTATAAAATATGGGTTTTTGAGGGTGTATGCTGTTACGATATCTACGTCTCTATGTATTTCATCTTCAAGGGCAATTTGTAGATTTAAGAGCGACTCGCCTCGTTCCATAGACTGCATAGAGGGATCATAGTCCACCAAAAAGTCCACGTCACTGTCCTTATTGAAGCGGTTGGTAAGCACCGACCCGAACAGGTACGCACTCCTTACATTGTGATTCTTCAATATCTCAATCACAGTGGGTAAATAAGGCAAAAATTCACTGTTTATCATTGTTCTGCTAAATTCGGCGGCAAAGATACAACAAAGTTGCAAGTTTATCAAGTCGCAAGTTTATCAAGCTGATAATTCATCAAGTACCCCCAACCTGATAAACTTGATAAACTTTATAACCCTGATGAACTTTATAAACTAATTTGTACTTTTGCCACCGTTTTCTTCACCAACCCACTGGTACAATAAATGAAAAGAAAGTAAGTTATCACTCTTATGAAAAAAATCATCCTCTCCATACTGGCACTGTTCATCGCCACGGCGCTTGTGGCCCAGCCGGCCGGCAGCAAGCTGCTCAGCAGCACCGAAAAAGCGACGACCGTACAAAAGCTAAAAAACAATTCCACCAACCTGAAAACGCTGAAGGTCGATTTCTCGCAAGAGAAGACCTCAAAGCTTTTCACCGACAAGGTGGTTTCAAAGGGCAACATGGCCTACAAAAAGAGCAATATGCTCCGCTGGTCCTACACCTCGCCGAAAAAATACGCCATCATCCTGAACAAGAAGGGTGCTTTTTTCAAAAATGAAAAAGGATCGGTACAAAACAAGATGATTGAGGGGCTTTGCAAACTGCTGCTCCGCACCATCAACGGCGACGGGCTGGTGGAAAACAACGGCTTCGCCATCTCCTACTACCGCTGCTCAGACGGCTCCATCCTTGCACTGATGAAACCCACCGACAAGACGATGAAGGAGATATACACCTCCCTTGAGGTGTATTTAGATGCCACCACATTGTTGGCTAAGAAGGTGAAACTCAACGAGAAAAAGGGCGATGTCACCACCATCACGTTCAGCAATCACAAGAAAGACATTGCCATCGCCGATTCCGAATTTGACGAATGACATAAAAAAACAACGGCGGACCCCTCCGCCGTTGATAACCATTAACCTTTAATGATACGTAAAGGATTTTTCATCCTTTTGTTGTTCGATGAGGTTTTACGACCCCGGTTTCAAAATGTTACAAAAAAAATCAAAAATTTTTACGTATCTGTAAAATAGTACCATTTTCTTTGGATAATGTTGCCCTTTTGGAGTCGGTGGGCCATTTCAATCCTGATTGTGTGTACTCATTTCAGCAGCTTGTACTGGAAGCAGTCGATGCGGGTGAACCCAGCCTCGCGCAGCCGCACCGCACTCTGCTTGACCGCCTCCTCGGTGTTGTATTCGGGAATGAGCGGCAACCGAACCACAATCCGGTCGCTGCCGACCGCTTGCAACAGGTGCTGGAGGTTGGTCCAGACTTGCTCGTTACTCTTTCCCGTATAACTTTGATAGACCGAATTGTCCAGATCCTTGATGTCCACGATATAGACATTCACCGCCGGTATGACGGTCTCCAAGTTTTCGGCGGGCACGTTGAGGGAGGTCTCCACAGTGAGCTGCCAGTCGGGTCCGCACAGTTCGCGGAAGCGGCGGATGAACTCCGGACGCAGCAGCGGCTCGCCCCCGCCGAAACAGACTCCCCCGCCCGTGGCGAGGAAGTAGAGCTGGTCGATAAGCACCTCCTGGTATAGCTGTTCCGGAGTGAGCGTCCGGCACGTTTCCGACGGCCCCAGACAACTGGGGTTCAGACAGTAACGGCAGTGCAGCGGACAGCCGTGGAATGCCGCCAATGTGGTCACACCGTCCCCGTCGATGCCGATGCGGTGGCGGGCAACGCCGATGAACGGGGCGGCCAAGGTTGCAGAATTACTTATCCCATTCATCTGACGGTTCGTCAATCATCTCAATGGTATTTTTAAACGCGGCCGTGTCTGGGCCCACTTCTTCATCAATTCCACCAAATGAAAAATTCGTGTATGGAATAGAATCTTTCTTGCCGGCATCAGCTGGTTCAGAGGGGTCAACAAAAAAGCCAAGAAGCACTTCTATGCCGCCGTTATATTGCACCTCATCAGGTTCTTCTTTTTTCGGAAGGGTGTCATTCGGAACCGTATCCGTTTTTGCAACAGCGGTCTCTTCAACGGGTGTGTTTTGTGGGAGGATCGGTTCTCCCGGCGTCTGCTTCGGGGAGCATCCCGCCGCCACCATCGAGGAGAGGGCGATGCCGGCAATGGTGACCGCCTTGCCGAGGGTTTTCCGCCTTCGCAGCTCCTGTTCGAGGTAACGGACTTCCGCCTCACAGCGGGGACAGGTGCCGCGGCATTCGCCGTCAAACGTACACTCCGGAATCTCCAAAGGGATGTCGTTTTCACGGGCCACCTTGCGCCTGACATCTTTCAAAACCTTGCAGATGTTCTTGCCTCGATTCATAAGCGTGAAATTTTGCGTGCAAAAATAATCAAAATGTTGTATCTTTGCAGCCGTTTTTTTAACATCAAAACTATTTAAATTTTCTACTATGGGAAGAGCATTTGAATATAGAAAAGCAAGAAAGCTGAAACGTTGGGGCAACATGGCCCGTGTATTCACCCGTCTGGGCAAGGAAATCACGATGGCGGCGAAAGCCGGTGGCCCCGATCCCGATACCAACGCTAAACTCCGTCTGCTGATTCAGAACGCACGTTCGGAGAACATGCCGAAAGACAACGTCGACCGAGCCATCAAGCGCGCTTTCGAGAAGGACACCTCCGATTACAAGGAAGTGCTTTTCGCCGGCACCGCCCCCCACGGCGTCGCTGTGGTGATTGAGACCGCCACTGACAACAACCAGCGCACCGTCGCCAACCTCCGCAGCTACTTCAACAAGCTCGGCGGCACCCTCGGCAACTCCAACATGCACGACTTCATCTTCGACCACAAGAGCATCTTCACCGTTGTCCGCACCCCCCAACTCGACCTCGAAGAGTTCGAGCTTGCCATGATGGACTTCGATGCCGAAATCGATGCCGACGAAGAGGAAGTGATCGTGATGGCCGAATTCGCAGCTTTCGGTCCCATCCAGAAATATTTGGAAGACAACAAGTTTGAAATCAAGAGCTTCAAGTTCGAACGCATCCCCAACGTGATGAAAGCCGTCACCGACGAACAGCGCGAGGAAATCGAGAAGCTCCTTGAAAAGATTGAGGAAGACGAAGACGTCACCAACGTCTTCACCAATATGGAATAACCTTAGAAAGTGAAAAGTTAAAAGTGAAAAGCATCCAACGCACAATCCTCCCCCTATAACCTATAATCTCCTACCTATTACTTATTACCTACTACTTATAACTTTATAAACTTGATGAACTTGACAAACCTTATAAACTACTGATATGTATTACTACAAATTCCGGGTTTATTACGACGAAGTCGAGGATTTCGTAAGAGACATCGAAATCCTGTCCTCCGACAATTTTGAAAGTCTGCACAAGGCCCTTCTGGATTCCATCCCGTTGGACGGCAAAGAGTTGGCTTCCTTCTACATTTGCGATTCCAAATGGAACAAGCAGAAGGAGATCTCGCTGATGGACATGGGCGACGATGAGGACAAGGAAATTCCCGAGTATGAAGAGGATGACGAATTCTCCCTCCGCTCGCGGCTTCCCATCTCCGTGATGCACGACTCGCGGCTGAAGGATTTCATTTCCGACCCGCACCAGCACATCATGTACGAATACGACTTCCTCAACCCGAAGGTGTTCTACATTGAATTGCTGAAGGTCTTGCAGGAGCAGAAAGGGGTTTCGTACCCGCGCTGCACCCACAAGGTGAAAGAGATGCCGAAGGACAACAGGAACTTGCGCCTGCCCAATCCCGATGACGACTATGTGGAAGACCTTGATCTGGAGGATGACGACCTCGGTACGGGCTTCGACGACGGTTACGATGATTTGGACCTGAGCGGCTTCGATGAACTCAAGGAATTTTAGCAAACCCACACTGCTGGTGATTGCGGGTGCCACTGCGGTCGGCAAGACGCAATACGCCATCCAGACAGCTATTGATTGCGAATCTGTCATTGTTTCGGCAGATTCGCGTCAGTTTTATAGGGAGATGAAAATCGGGACGGCCGCCCCCACGCCGGAAGAGCTGGCCGCCGTGCCGCACTACTTCGTCGGCAACCTCTCCATCCACGACTACTACAGCGTTTCCAGTTTCGAGCAGGAGGTATTGCAACTCCTCCCCACGCTCTTCGCCATGCACCCCGTGGTGGTGATGACGGGCGGTTCGGGACTTTACATCGACGCGGTGTGCAACGGCATCGACGAGCTGCCCGACCCCGACCCGGAACTTCGCGCCTTCGTCAACAACCTGTACCTGCACGACGGCATCGAAGCCCTCCGGACGGAGCTGCGCCGCGTGGACCCCGCCTACTACAACCGGTGCAACCTCGCCGACCACAAACGGATGATCCGGGCGGTGGAGGTGTCGCTCCAGATGGGACAACCCTACTCCGATTTTATGCAACAGACCCGCCGGCAACGCGACTTCGACATCCGGAAAATCTGTCTGGTGCGGCCGAGGGCGGAACTGTTCGACCGCATCAACCGCCGCGTGGACCAGATGATGGAAAACGGGCTTTTGGACGAAGTCCGCTCGCTCTACCCGTACAAGCACCTCAACTCGCTCAACACCGTCGGCTACAAGGAACTGTTCGATTATTTGGACGGGAAGCTGTCGTTGGAACAGGCCGTTACCGACATCAAAACCCACACCCGCCGTTATGCCAAGCGGCAGATGACGTGGTTCAAACGCAACGAAGGGGAGTACGAGTTCGTAGAATTATAACACCGAATCATTTTTGCATCCGTAGGCGAGGTCGCCGGCATCGCCGAGGCCCGGGACGATGTACGACTGCACAGTAAGTTCGTCATCAACGGCGCCGAGCCAGATGGTGCAGTCGATGTCGGGAAGGTTTTGGCGCAGGTACTCCACACCCTGCGTGCTGGCGATGACGGACACGATGTGGATGTACTTCGGATGCCCCTGTTTCATGATCTCGTTGTAGGCACACACCATCGACTGTCCGCTGGCGAGCATCGGGTCGCAGATGATGAGGATGCGGTCTTCCATGTCGGGCGCCGACATATAGTCAACCTGGATGTCGAAGGAGCCGTCGCGGTAATGCTTACGGAAAGCGGAGATAAAGGCGTTGTCGGCGTGGTCGAACACGTTGAGCATCCCCTGGTGGAGCGGGAGGCCGGCGCGGAGGATGGTAGCGAGGATGGGCTGCTCGTCCATCAGCTGCATCGTCTTGACACCCAGCGGAGTAGTGACATCCACTGCATGGTAGGAAAAGGTCTTGCTGATTTCGTAGGCGAAGATTTCACCGAGACGTTCCAGGTTCCGGCGGAAACGTATCGGATCCTTCTGTATTTTTTCGTCACGGATTTCGGCGATGTACTGGTTGAAAACCGTGTTTTCCAACCCCAGATTCTTGATTTTTTTCATAATTACCTATTTTATATTATATGATTTCTCAAAAACTTATAGAATTTCACGGGCAAAGCCAGGAGCGTGTTGTTGCAGAAGCTGAGGGCCGGGTAGGTATAGCGCTCGGCGCCGAAGCCCCGGTACAGTTGTGAAACGTTCTCGTTTTTGGAGCCGCTCATCCCGAAAACGAGGCCGCTGCCGGCATGGGCTTCAATGTAGCGGTCCATCAAATAGAACATGGCGCGTCTGTCGGAACGGGATTCATCGCGCCCTGAAAACCAGAACCATAGATGGTCAAAATCACGCAGGAAACAGGCACCGGCCAGCAGCCGTCCCTCTTCGTCGCGGACTCCCCAATTCTCCAGAAGGCCTTTGCAGTGCATAAAGTCGGTCATTTTCAGGAAGGTCGCATAGTCGGCGTCGCTGATGCGGATATGGCGGTCGCGGCCGCGGTTGCTCCGAAACAGGGCGATGACCTCCTCCACCCGTATGTTCTTGTCCACAGCCGGCTGGAAATTTCCGGCCACCTTGATGTTGTGCTTGTGGCTGCGGCTGAAATTCTTGCGAAGCGTTTCGTAGGGCTCGTCCAGTTTCAGCTGGTGTGAAACCTGGAAAACGGTTTTTTTCTTGAAAAGTTCATCGGAATTCCCTTCGTTGAGATTCAGGTCAACCTGCACGAATCGAGCGGGGATGTGGCGGACAAATTCGTTGACATCGGCAGGGGAGAGCGGCGTGCGCGAAAAGACGCCCAACCGGAAATAGAATGGCGGAGAAAAGATGTATGAAACTCCGAATTTTGAGCGATGCGGGAGAGGCATCACGGCTTCATAATCCCCCTTTATCAAAGCACCCCATTCCGGATCAGCAAGACAAAGGAAATCGAAATCCACAAAAACAGTGGCAGCCTCCGATGTCTCCACGCACCGGTTCCATTTTGTCTTGTCAACTTCGTTGTGTTGGTAAAATCTAATCACTTTCTTTCCAAACAGGGTGGTTGAGGTACGGGCTTACTCAAGCTATTTCAAACATTGAGAGCGCAAAAGTACGTAATTTTCATAGAGTTTTTCGGCCTTTCTTGTTTTTTTTCATTTTTTTTCAAAGAACATTTTGATATTAAAAAAAAGTTGTATTTTTGCAGCCCCAAAATTTGAGAGTAAAAGAAGAGTAAAAACATAAAGAAACAGTTAGAGAAATGGCAAATCATAAGTCATCCATTAAGAGAATCAGATCCAACAACAGCAAGAGACTTGCAAACCGTTATTATGCCAAAACCATGCGCAATGCTTTGAGAGACATCCGTCTGATGGAGAACAAGGCAGAGGCCAGCGCAAAACTTCCGAGCGTGGTTTCCTTGATTGACAAACTGGCGAAGAAAGGCATCATCCACAAGAACAAAGCCGCTAACCTTAAATCAGGTTTGATGCACAAAATCAACAACCTGTAATTTTTTTTGTTTTCATAATGACCTGGGGAACCCTGCCTCTACAAGAGGCGGGGTTCCTTTTTGTAGAGACGCGATTCATCGCGTCTCAATATTGTTTCAAATCTATTATTGTTTGGTGATTCACCGTTGTAGAGACGCCATGATATGACGTCTCTACATTTTTTATGACACGGTTGTAGAGACGCAAAATTTTGCGTCTCTACCGGTTTTCTACAGAAATCACGGTAAGGACCTCCCCTTCCACGCGGAATTTCACCTCGTAGTCCCCGAAGGGGAAACCATAGACTCGTCCCGGGTCGTGGTGGAACGCCGGACGCGGGTCCTGCGCCAGCACACCCCGCAGTGCCGCACGCTCCGGGGCGGGCATCTCCGGCGCGAGGTCGTCGGGCAGCACCACCGTGACGCCGTAGCTGCCGTTGTCGGCCACGAAGCCGTCGTGCGCCTCGGGGTGGCAGTCGGTGGTGGTGAGGTACGGCTTGATGTCGTAGATCGGGGTCCCGTCCATCAGGTCGGCGCCCGCCACGCGCACCACCGGAACGCCGTCCTTCGTATCGACGGACACGATGCGCACCGACGACAGTCCCAGGCTGTTGGGCCGGAAGGGCGAGCGGGTGGCGAAGACCCCCATCCGCGTGTTGCCGCCCAGTCGTGGCGGGCGCACCGTCGGCGACCACCCCTCGCGCTCGGCGGCGGAAAAGCCCCAGATCAGCCACAGATGCGAAAAGTCGGAAAGCCCGCGCATCGCCTCGGGCACCGCGAACTCCGGCTCGAACACGATGTCGGCCAGCAGCTCCGGCACAAGGCCGCTCTGCCTCGGAATCCCGAACTTGGTCGGGAACCCGCTGCGGATGTGGGCGATGGGGACGATGGTTTTCTGCATCGGAAGTTATTTTCGTGTCATGATGTCCAGAACGAGGTTGTCGGTGGCGGCCATCCCCTTCAGCCCGATGTTGGCCATGTTGCGGATGCACTTCTCGATGTCCTCGTCGATGATGCCCTCGACGGAGCTGACGGTTTCGTTCTCCATCGCCAGCATGGCCGAAAGGACGGCGGTGGAGACGCCCGTCGCCACCTTGAGGGAGCAGCTGGGCTTCGCGCCGTCGCAGATCATGCCGGTGATGTTGGCAATCATGTTCTTCACGGCATAGACAATCTGC
>JAEEQA010000026.1 GCA_016285085.1 Bacteroidales bacterium | reverse complement strand
GGAGATGATTGGGTAGCGCATAAAAGCTTAACGCCACGCTGCGCCGGACGGCTTGTGTGGCGTTAGGTGTACTTCGTGCGTCACGCCTCTCTGAAGCAGAGACGAACTGAAGGGAAAATCATAAAATCCCTACAGCTGTTCCAACGCCTCCTTTATCAACGAAAACAAATTATTGTAACAATTCAGTCCACAACGGTCGCAGGTGTCTGTAAAGTGGTGATAGCCACCGTATTGTCCGCCCATTGTATAGATAAAGATGGCGGGACAGTGCAACGAGAAGAAGTAGTGGTCGCTGTTGGCGGCATTCGTACGCGGCTTCACCTGCGCGATATAGTGGTTCTCCTCATTGATTTTCACCATATTATTGTAGAAATCCGCCGTGTTCTTGCCATCGGAATTGACCACGGTGATTCCTTCGTCACCGCCGCAGAACATGTCGATGTTGACCACCATCTTCACCTTGTCGAACGGCACCAACGGATGATCCACAAAGTACTTGGAACCCTTCAAACCACTCTCCTCCCCGCTGAAAAACAGGAAAACCGTGGTGTAACGGGGCGGATTCTTGGCATAATGGCGGGCAAAGTCCATCAGGGCGCAAGTGCCTGACGCATTGTCGTGGGCGCCGTAAAAAACGACCGAATCACCCATGCAGCCCAAGTGGTCGTAATGAGCCGTCAGGATGACAAACTCGTCGGGATGGGTCGTTCCCTCGACGGAAAAACAAACATTCTGGGTGTGCTTGAGGTAAAATTCGTTGTGGAATTGGAGGGAGACTGCCTTCACACTTTTCGGAAACTTATTGCGAATCACATAGATATAGGCATAGTTCCGCTGAAAATCAGTGTTGCTCAGCCCCCAGACGGGAAGTTCGTCCACACCGACCAGAATGCCGGCACTCTGGAACGGATTGTTGAAGGTGAGCGAACGAAGTACCTTTTGTATCGCCGCTGCCGGAATATCTTTCTTGTGCTTCCACTTCACCCCGTCGATATAGACGAGGCTGCCTTTGAGCTGGGCAAGATGGGAGGTGACGAATTTTTCCAAAGCGGGCGTGTCCACCAGCAGGGAGGCATCGACACGGACGACGGGAATGTCATCGCGGTTCAGCGAGTGCGAGTACGGCGCGATACGGTAGTCCCAGAACGGGCTCAACTCCTTGCCTTTCACCGACATCGAGACCTTCCCCTCCATCTTGTGGGCTTTGGTCGTCCACTTCTGGAAACCGTTTTCGCCCAGCGGCATCGCACCGACAGCGAGCATCTGCTCTCGGATGTAGGTGGCCGCTTTCGTTTCACCGTCGTGCGCCCCGCCACGCCCGTACATGTCGTGGGAGGTCAGTGCGGCCAGATTCTTCCGCACGAAATTGGAATCCTGCGCCATCCCGACCGAAATGGCACAAAAAAAGACGACCAAAGCCGTCAGACAATAGCGTATTCTTCCCATTGGTCGTTTTTTCTATACATTAAAAACTTGATTCCCATTGCTTTGAGATGTTCAATGGCGGCCTCCCTTCCTTCCGGAAGCTCCTCCGACTTGTGGGAGTCGGTGCTGACCACCATCGGGATGTTGTACTTGGCAATCTGCGCGAGGGCGTAATCCGACGGGTAGTAGTCGGGACAGCGCCCTTTGTAGATGCCGCGGGTGTTGATTTCCACAATCAGCTGCCTACGGCGGATCAGCTCGATGCAGTGGTCCACCAGACGCAAGTACCACTCCTCCTCCTCGGTGAAATACCGTTTCTGATTGTGCATCTTGATTTTATCAAAATGCGCGATAATGTCAAAACGCTCGGTTTCAATCATTTCAAAACTCTGCTCCCAGAAACGGGTGACCGCTTTCTTCACATCGCCGCCGAAGAGGTCACGCAGCCCGTTGTCGTAAATCTCGCGCTTGGAGCCGTCAATGAACCAGATGGCATCGCTGTTTTCGGGCCGCACCAGATGCACCCCGCCGATGATGTAGTCCAAGCCAAACTGGTTTTTGAAATAGCTGAATGGCTTGGTCATACCCGGAATGAAGTCACATTCAAGACCATAAAAAAGCTGCAATGAGGGAGTTACTGCCTTGAAGTCATCTATCTCCTTCGTATATTCAGGAATCTGCTCCTCATGGATGCCGAAGTCGTTCTCGAAAGGCACCGGTGCATGCGACGAAAAACCGAGCTGGTCGTAACCCAACTCCACCGCCTTCTTCACGAAATTCTCTATCGGTTCCTTGCCGTCGCAATAGGTGCAATGCGTATGATAGTTCGTTTTCACCTTATTATCAAACAATTAAAAAGTATAATGGACCGAAATATTTAAAAAGCTATAATCAAAAAGGATATAGGGAGAATGATATTTGTTGTTGGCGAAGAGGAAAAAGCCGGGACGTGCGTCCACCTGCAGGGCCAGCGGGATGTTGTTGAATTTGTACTCGACACCGCCGATGGCGTTCAATCCAAAGACGAAATTGGCGCAATGCCCCCCCATATAACGGTTGTCCGTCTCCGAATAGTAGTAGTATTTAGGCAGGGAAGCGCCGATGTTCAATCCGCCGCCCACAAACCAGTAGAAGCCGTAGCCCGCGGAGGACTCGTACATCACATTGGGGTTGAACGACAGAATTGCCGGGACGTAATTGTTCATGTAATCCCACATGAAACGATATCCGAGGTCAAACTGGATGGCGAGGTGATCGGTCGGGAACGTCTTGAATTTCAATCCGTTCATAAAACCGACGGTTGTACCAACCGCGTTATCATAGGGAGCGGCATCAAAACGGCTCTGTGCGAAAGAGGAAACGGATGCAAGTACAATGAAGGTCAGGATAAAAACAATCTTTCTCATATCACTTAGTATTAAAAACGTGCAAAGGTACAGCGGATTTCACATACGAGAAGGCTCTCGGCGGAATAGTTATAAACAGCGGACATTTACAAATTTGCCGGTCATAGAAAGAAGAAAGCGGCCTTGAATCACTTCAAAGCCGCTTTGTGTTGTGCCCGGGACAAGAGTCGAACTTGCACGTCTCTCGACACTCGCACCTGAAACGAGCGCGTCTACCATTCCGCCACCCGGGCAGGGTTTATTTCAGTTCGTCAATCATCTTGACGAGGTCGCCTTTGCGTTGCAGGCCGACCCGCGTGTCCACCACTTCGCCGTTCTTCATGAAGACCAGCATGGGGATGTTGCGCACGCCGAACTGCATGGCGATTTCGTTGTTCTCTTCGGTGTCGCACTTGGCGATGACAACCTCATCCTTGTACTCTTCCGCCAATTCATCCATGATGGGTGAAAGTGCGCGGCAGGGACCGCACCACGTTGCCCAGAAGTCAATAATGACCAATTTGTCGCTGCTGATGACCTGTTCGAAATTGTCAGAATTGATTTGTAATGCCATAACGTTGGTGTTTTAAATGAAGCGTGCAAAAGTACGATTTTTTCTTTAGCAAACCTGATTTCCCGAAAAAAATATTACCCATGAATTTCAAACACTTACAAATGTTTATCGGTTTTCACGGGTAATATTCATTCATTTTTTGGGAAAACGTCCGGCGCTATTCCGCATTTTCCGTTTTTCCCTCTTCCTGTTTCGGAGTCTCCTCAAGGTCGATCAGCTTGTGCTCGACGAGGATGTTGTACCAAGCCAGCACCTTCTTGATGTTGGAAACATACACGCGCTCGCGGTCGTAGTTGGGGAGCACCTCGGCGAAATAGGCCTTCAGGGCATTGTTGTCGCTCATCTTGACATTGCACATACCGCCATTCTCTTTCTTGAAGATGGACTGAAGAACGGACTGAAGCGTAACATCCTCATCCTCAGTAAAAATCGAAATATTTTCCAGATTGGCCACGCCGTCGTGCGAAAAAGCGGGAAAGCGCTTGCCGTCCGCCAGCGACTCAACGATAAAACAGTTGTTTCCTTTTGAAACCAGCAGGAAAAGTCCACCTTTTCCCGTGATTGACAATACTTTGCTTAAATCCATAGTTCAAAATATTTGTGGTTAATAGTATTCGATTATGCGATTGACAATACAATAGGTGCGGCCGCCGGACTTGCGCAGACTGCGGGTCCAATTCCTTTGGGCGTCGTGGTTGGAGAACTCCGTCACCTCGTTGTCGCGCGACAGCTTGTTCTCATAGACCCGTTTCAGCAGCTGTCCGTTGTCGGCATACTGGGTGTGGGTGAACTCCCTGATCTGGCCGTCGTCGCGGTGGACATTGCGGTTGACAAGGTCGCCGTAGTTGTCATATTCCAGCGTCACGAACTTGAAAAGTTTACCGTCGGGGTCGTACTCGTCCACACGGACTGCCAGGCCGACCTCGTTGTTGCTGTATTTGCGGGTCAAGGTGTATTCGGAGACCTTCACCGTCATACACATCAGATTTCCGAAAGCATCATTCTGGTACAACAGCGTCTGCACCAAGGAGTCACCGGAAAAGCGTTCCTCCTTCACCCGATAGCCGTGCTCGTCGTTCTCATAGAGCGTGTGTTCGATGCAGACACCCGCGCTGTCGAAAAGCTCGTCCTTCACCAATTTGGCGTTGCTGTCGTAGTACATCACGCGGTTCGACATCGTGTCGCCGTCGGCGCTCACCTTCACCACCTGATTGAGCCAGCCGTCGGCACTGTACCGGTAGGAGACGACCGACACCAAATATTCCGGACGCACCGTGTCGGATCCGTCGGGAGAATAGAACATGCTGTCCGTCACCATCCGGACCTGCCCGTAGATATGCTCGCGCTGAAGATGGTTCTTGGCGCAATCCGGCACAATGGTGATCGCGGCACGGTGGCGATGGCAGCCGGCCACCAGCAGACAGATACACAATATAATAAGTGAACTTTTTATTTTCATTAGAGGTAAATGGTTCCGACAAAAAATCGGGCGGCAAAAATACAAAAATTGTCTGCAATCCCCAGAGTTAAAAATAATGAAAAATAGATGTACCTTTGCAGCCGGAAAAACAACGAGTTCAAATCCATGAAACAGATCACAAGAATCATCCTATTGGCGGTGTGTGTCGGCATGCTGGCACTCACGGCAAAAGCGCAGTCGTCATTCAGTATAGGCATCAAGGCGGGCGTCAATTTCAGCAACTACATATCCGAAAGCAACCTGGAAGCCGGCGCGGATGCCGGTATCTTTCTCCGGGCCGGACGAATTGTCTATTTCCAACCGGAGGTGCTCTACTCTTTCCGCACCTCCACCATCAACGCAATGGTGGACGAAGTGAAAGAGAACATTGAACTCAACGACCATTTCATCGACATCCCGCTTTTTCTCGGGTTCAAGCTTGTAAACAAGGAGAACTTCAACCTGCGGCTTTTCCTCGGTCCCCGCGTGGGGCTACGCGTAGGCAGCAGCTACTCCGACATCGACAGCCTGATGGGATATGCCCAATGGGGCGGAAGGATAGGGCTCGGCATCGACTTCTGGCGCTTCACCCTTGACCTCAGCTACGACATCTCCGCCAACAAGTTCAAACAAATGGACAATTCTTTCTGGAAACAAAATATGATGTCCGCCTCACTCGGATTCAAATTCGTGAAATAGACGCCTTGCCGTTTTTTTCATACAAAGAGACCTCTTTCCTCCATAATAATCAGATGAAAGATGTATCTTTGCAGCCAAAACCATCAACCCAGCATCTATGAAAAAATCAGTATTTATTTACTTGACGCTGTTTGCGTTATGCCTTTCTTTGTGCCAGAGCTGCCAGCACAAAAGCCAAAGCGACGGAAATGCAATCTACTATTGGCGCACCACCTTCCGCCTCGACGATTACGAACAGAATTTCCTGAAAACCCACAACGTGACGAAAATGTACGTCCGGTTCTTTGATGTGGACCAGAGCAATGACTACGACGGAATCCCCGTCCCCACCGGCACACTGCTCTTCGTCGACTCTTTGCCGCAGGGCGTGGAAATCGTCCCCACGGTCTTCATCACCCCGTCCGCCATCGCCGAATATCCTAAGTTCAAAGACAAACTCTTCCAGCGCATCAGCGCAATGGCAGAAGTAAACGGCGTGAAATTCAACGAGATACAAATTGACTGCGACTGGACGCAGGATGAGTCGGACGCCTATTTCGACTTTATGACCGAATTCAGGGAACTCCTCAAAGAAAAGGGCATCAAACTGTCGACCACCATCCGTTTCTCACAGCTGGCCGGCCGCGTGCCCGATGCCGACTACGGCGTGCTGATGTGCTACAATACCGGGGATTTCAAGGATTGGGAGGAAGACAATTCCATCCTCGACATCGATGACGTAAAACCCTATATGAGGGCCCTCAAGAAATTCAAACTCCCCCTCGCCGTCGCCTACCCCACCTTCTCCTGGAATCTCGTCTTCGACAGCGACGAGTACTTCAATGAAATACTGTACAACAAACCCGATTTCTCCGATAAAAAGAAATTCAAGAAAATCGACGACAACCGCTATGAAATTGTCCATGAAAAGAAAAGGGACTATGACGACTACGATCCCTACTATTGGGACGCCTACATCCGCCACGAAATGCCGACGGCAAAAGAGGTTCTGGAAGTGAAGGAGCTGGTTGAAAAGAACATTTCAGACTTCAACTCCCAGACCATCCTCTATCACCTTGATTCAGAAAACCTTTCAAATTATTCGAAAAATGATGTGGAAAAGATTTATCGTTAGTGTCTGCTTTGCCCTTGCCGTCCACACCATTTTCGGATGCATGTGGATAGAGACACCCATGGATGAACTTTATACGTTCAAGTCGTACAACATAATGAACAAAGGCGATTATAGTCCTTGGTACAGCTGGTACGAGGAGACCGAAAGCCAGCGGGCCGACAACGACGCCAATGTCGCCTTCTGGCACACCTACACCAAAGGGCAGGTGGACAAGATGTCCATCTTCAAGGCCCTGTACCAGCTCCCCCATTCCGCCATTGACAACGGCAACAACCCCTTCTTCGCCTACCTGAAGAAACAGCAGGACGAAGGTGCGCTGAACTACTGGCGCATCACCAAGCAATTCTCCGAAAAGAGCTCTGACCCATGGTATTATCCCACGCTGAAAGACCGGGCCGCGTTGCTGGAAACAGCCAACAGTCTGCGGACGGCCAGTCAGCAAGCCGCACAACCCGAACTGCGCGAACGCTACCTGCTCCAGCTGATGCGCATCACCTTCTACCTCAAAGAGTACACACTCTGCGTCCAGATTTGGAATGACAGGCCGAAGACCTTCAAGGATGCCGACATCCAGGAGAGCTTCACCAACTATTACGCAGGCGCCCTCCTCCGTCTCGGGGAAAAAACGGCCGCCGCCAACCTCTATGGAAGCACCGGCGAATGGAAAAGCCTCCGCGTCTTCCCCGACGACCTCGGCTTTATGGAAGAATTGTACGAAACTTATCCCAACAGCCGCGCCTTCGAGTTCTTCGTCCAGCAATTTGTGAACAAATACCAGGATTATCGTGACACCAAACAGAGAGACATTTTCAAGAAACTGGCAAACAGGGCACTGAGAGAGCAGAAGACCGACGACGCAGCCCTGTGGCAGTCCGCCCTCGCCCACATCGCCTTCCTTGACGGCGATGTTGCAACGGCCGTCGCCACGATAGAGGCGGCATCGAAGATGAAAGGCACTCCCATCGTCATGGAGAATGTGCGGATGCTCCGCCTGCTCTATCACGCCGCCGACAGCAAGGCCAAAGACTACGATGCCAAAATCGTCGCCGACCTCCCGTGGCTCATCCAGAAAGTCTATAACCTCACCGACGAAGAACGATGGGTCAACTGCGACGTGAAATGCCATTACCTCAACATTTTGAGAGTCATTACCCTAAAATATCTGGAACCCCACTATTCAAGCAACGGGAACCCCAATATGGCCCTCGCCATACTCAACGCTTACGACGAGGCCACCAAAGCCCCCTGCGACCGCGATGAAATCAGCCAAAACCGGAAAGGTGCTCCCAATACCTACAACTATGATTACAACACACACCTTTTCAGTTACTTGGACACCACTTCCATCACCAATGCCCAGAACTTCCTCGCCTTCGTCAAGTCCGGTGGAAAAACCGAACTGGAAAAGACGCTCATCAAAATGGGCTATATTAGCGAAAGTTTTATGAATGAGCTGATTGGAACGAAATACATGCGCATATCCGATTACAAAAACGCCATTGTCTATCTTCAAAAAGTACGACCCGGCTTTTTCAAGACCCAGAACATCTACAAATATCTGGCCAGAAATCCCTTCTCCGAATATTGGATCACCAACCACAGGGAACGGAAACAGTACGGCTCCTACAATCCCGCCCAAATTTACGAGAAGAATCCGTCCAAACTCCAGTTCTGCCAGATCATGTGCGAATTGGAACAGAAAATCGCCGAAAGCACCGACCCCGAAGAGAAAGCACAATTGAACTATGCTTTCTGCGTGGGCAGAATACAGTCATTCGACCATCTAGCCTGGGCGCTCACCCACTACCGGCAAGGCTTTATCTACACCGTGTTTGACTATTACTACGACTGCGACCTCCATGGCGGGACTGACCCGTGGGACTATTCCGTCTCCCTCACCCGGCAAGTACAATCCACCTATTACGACTTGCAGAAAGCGGAAAAACTCACCCGCAATCCCGAACTTTTTGCCCGTTGCCAATACCTGCAGAGCTACATCCTGTCGGATGTGTCTTTTGACAAAAAAATGCACTGCAAACTGAAGGAAGGTTTTTCCAACACCCAATTCTACCGCAACGAGATACGTCACTGCGACCGGCTGTCCGACTATAGCCATTGCGGTATCGAATGGTAAGGGTCACTTCTAAAAAAGTTCCTGGAGGGTCCTACTCATCAAACGGTTCCTCGCCGCTGTCCACAGGCATCTCCCTGCGTTTCTTGTAGTTGTTGATCTTGTAACTGACCGACAACGATACATTGAACCAGCCGCGGTCGCGGATGCTGACGGCATCGTACCCGTTGTTGTCACGATACATGTAGGTGATAATCTTCGATTTATAGGAGCTGACTAAGTTGCGGATGTTCAGGCTGACCACCAGATTCTTGTTGAGGAACGACTTTTTCACGCCCAAGTCGAGCGAATAGGAGCCGGAACGTCTGCCCTGGCCCACGCCGCCGCTTCCCCACCCCATGCTGCCGGTGGTGATGCTGGGGGCGCGGTAACGGAAGTTCACCTGGATCACCCAGTCCTTCGGGAGGTTGAAACTCTGGTTCAAGCGGGCGTTCCACGTCCAGTCGCGGGCAAGGTAGTCGTCGATCTGCTCCTTGCTGTCGATGATGACCCGGTAAAAGCTGCCGCTCAGCGTAATACGCCAGAACTTCCACAACTGCTGGCCATATACGAGCTCGAAGCCGAAATTCTGGCTCTTGTTGAGGTTGCGGTACGAAGTGAGCGTGTAGGTATGCGGCTCGCCGTCGAGCGTGTCACGGAAAATCTCGGTGAAACGGCTGATGATGTCGTTGCGCTGGCGGTAAAACGCGGTGAAGTTCAGCGACGATTTCTTGATGGTCATCAGATAGCCCAGTTCCACGGAATTGACGAACTCGGGTGTGAGGTCGGGATTGCCGCAGCGATAGTTCTGCTTGTCCGACACGTTGAGGAACGGGTTGAGCTGCCAGATGTTGGGACGGCTCACACGGCGCGAGTAGCTGACCTGCAGCGAGTGCTCCTTCGTGATGTCGTAACGGATGTGCGCCGTCGGAAACAGGTTGTAGTAGTTCTTGTAATGCACTTCGCCCGCCGATTTCAGGTCTGACTTGGTGTTGGCGATTTCACCGCGCAAACCCACCTGGATTTTCAACTTATCCCAAAATGAATTGGAGTAGATGAAGTACAAGGCGTTGATCATCTCGCTGAAAACAAAATGGTTGCTCTGACCATAATCCTGCCGCATGGGCAGAGTGTCGTTGCCCTCGAAATAGCGGTAATCCTCGCCAATGGAACGGTACGACAGCTTGTAGCCAGTTTCGATTCTGCCGCCCTTGCCGACAGGCGTCACGAAATCGACCTGTCCCGTCACGGTGGTGTTGTCGTCGAGCGTGGTGGTTTTCTGGAAGATGTCGATGGCGTCCACCGGGAAGCCGTACTGCTGCGCCGTGGTGTCGCGGCGGTTGGAATGGTTGCGGCTGTAGAAGAGGTCGGAGGTCAGCTCCATCCCCTTGGTTTCAAAGGTCTTCTTGTAGTTGACCGAAGCGGTGAAGTTGTGCCGGACATTGCGGTCGGAAGAGATCTGCGTGTAGTACTCGTGCGGGATCGTCTCCCCGTTTCGGATGCTGTCGTCGCTCACCGTCAGGTCGCTGCCGCCCTTGTGGGTGTTGTTGTTGTACGAAAGGGTGAAGCTGAGCGTGTTCTTCTTGTTGATGAACCAGTCGAGGCCGGTGCGGAGGCTGTGGTTCAGTCCTCCGAAAAGGCCGGTGTTGTCCTGCGATAGGTGCATGGTGTCGGTACCGAACCAGTAGTCGCGGTCCATCGTGCCGCCGTTATGGCGGCGATGCCCGCGGAGGTCGTAATTGAGGAACAGGTTGATTTTCCCGTAACTGTAGTTCAGGCTGATGTTGCCGCCGTAGCTGCCGAGGACGGGCTTGTTGCGGAACAGTTCCATGCTGCCCCGTGCGCTGACCATCCCGTTGAAGCCGCTTTCCCGCTTTTTCTTGAGCACGACATTGAGGATGCCGGCCATTCCGTCGGGTTCGAGACGTGCCGAGGGGTTGGTCACCACCTCGATGCTTTCAATCTGGTTGGCGGGAATCTGGTCGAGCGTGAGGTTGGTGGGGCGGCCGTCCACAAGGATGGTGACGTTCTCGCTGCCGCGCAGGGTCACATTGCCCTCCAAGTCCACGTCCACCGACGGGATATCCTCCAACACCTCCAGCGCCGTCGCGCCCTCCGCCGTGATGCTGGAACCCACGTTGAACACCTTCTTGTCGAGGTTGCTCTGCAGCATCTCCCGCTCCGCCCTGATCTCGACCGCGCCGAGCATCGTGGCCTTCTGGTCCAACTTCAACTGCTGCATCTTGTAAACAGGATTGTTCTGGCTCAACACAAAGGGCTGGGAATAGAAGGTTCTATAACCCATATAGTCGATTTTGAGGATGGAATGACCGAAGGGGATTTTGGGGATGACAAAACGTCCGTCCTCGCTGGTCATTCCGTAAGCCACGGTGGTCGAATCCTTCGCATTAAGGACGTAAAGGGTGGCGTACGGAATCGGCTTGGCGTTCTCGTCCACCAGACCGCCGGCAATCACGCCGGTCGTCGAAGTCACCATGGAATTCAGGTCCATTCCCGGCCGTTGTCCCGGGCGCTGTCCCTGCGGTGCACCGGGGGGAGGTCCCTGAGGGGCTCCCGGAGGCGGGCCGTCGGGCAGCTGGGCGAAGGTCGAAGCCATCGCCATCATGATGATCATCATTGCAATACAACGGGATACAATGTTTTTTTTCATGGTGATTTGATTAGATTGGTTTGTTTGTTCTTTTTTAGGAGACGCGGCATGCACCGTCTTTACATTTATTCTACTACCCCGGCCTACGGCCACCCCTTCTACATAGAAGGGGAATTCCACCTTTTACCTTCTACCTTTTACCTTCTACCTCATACCTTCTACCTTTTACTTTTTACAACAAAGAAATGAGCACGAACAGCCAGTGGGCAGCGATGCCGGCGAGGAGACCGCCGATGGCGTGCGCGGTGATGGCTTTGGAGATGAGCTGGCGGTATCCCATCGAGTCGAGCATGGCGGTGTGGGTGCTGAGGAAGCCGCTCCAGCACATGCCCATGGCGGTGAACACAGCGATGGCGTTGTTGTCGATGATGCCTTCGGCGATGAAGCGCGGGATCAAACCCAGCGCCGCTCCGACCGCACCCAACGCCGTAATCGGGAAGGAGATCAGCTGCGGGTGCTCAAAACCGAACAGCCACGTGAAGACCACCTGTATCTTGCTGGCGGCCCAAGTGATGGCCGGAACGCCCTCGTAGGAAACGCCTTCGTACTCGCCGTTGGCGCCGCTCGGGCCGAACGTCAGCATCATCACGATGGTGGAGATCACCAGCACGCCCGGAATGATGGCGAGGCCGATGCCCACGCCATCCTTGCCGCCGTCCAGAATCGAATTGAGGAAGCGCATGAAAACACTGCCCTCGCTCTTGAAGGAGATCTGCTGCTCGTCACCCGACTGTTCCGCGACAGGCTCCGTCAGCTCCGGGAACGACTTGAGCGTGAAGCGCTGCATCAGCCGCGTGGAGACGATGCTGCCGACCAACGCGCCGAACAGGCCCACAACCGCACCCGAGCCGAAACCCTGGCTGGTCATGAAGGCGACGACCACCAGTCCCATGCCGAAGGCGGTGCCAAAGTTGGTCAGCGACACCAGCTGGAACTTTTTGAAATATTGGCGGAAGTTCTTGTCCTTGGAAAGGGAGATGATGGCGGGGTTGTCGCTGAGGAAGGTCATCACGGCGCCCAAAGCGGCAACGCCCGGCAAATTGTACAGCGGGCGCATCAGCGGGCGAAGGATGTTCTCCAACAGACGCACCACACCGAACTCGGCCAGCAGCTTGCTGATGGCGCCCATCAGCACACAGATGGCCATGATGTAAAAGACCGTCTCCATCAGCAGATGGTAGGCCGTCTGCATGAAGGTGTTGAGCATCTTCGGCAGCGTCATGCGCCAGGCCAGCAGGCTGAAGAAGCCAAAAAAGATAATCAGGAAGATGACCGCCTCCACCGAGCGCTTGCTGGTGAACTTGAGCGGGTTCTTCAGTTTGAAAATCTTCTCGATTTTCTGGAATGCCGCCTCTATCGAGCGGGCATATTGTACCGTTTTTTTGTTGCGGATTTTCATTGTTGCTGTTGTTTTTTCTCTTGTAGATGTTTGAAGTATCGCAGAAAGTCAATGTTCCAGGTAATGCCGATGTTGCCGTTGATGGACTGGCTGTGTTCCAAATCTGCACACGGAGACACAGGGGTACCCACCTCCCATGAGCACGCACACAGCGGAATCTGTTCGGAAAAATTCACAAAGGCGTGGAGTCGCACCGACGGGCACTTGACCGGACGGTATTCAAGGCCAAGCCCGCAAAAATAACGGCCGTGCGCCGGCAGCATCATCGGATCCAGCACCTCCACCTCGGGATCAAGCACCGAAGGGATGTCCGCCCTGTTCTGGTCGTAACCAGCTTTTACAAAAAGATTTACAGACTTTATCCTGAAATCCATCCGCGTGGCGGCAGAGAAGTTGTCAAAGAAATGCCGGTCAAGACCGAAGGCGCGGTTCTGGAAATCAACATACCAACTCCACCAACCGAACTGCAACCTGTTTCCCAACGAAATATAATTCACGAATTTGCCCCGTTTCCTTTCAAAAAAATTGATAGAGTAAATGGTTTGGAAATGGGGGAATGTGCCGTACCACATCAAACTGTATCCAAGAAGCCCCTGCTTCCATTCACTGCCTGTGCCCGCATAGTGTACATACGGGGAGTTGGAAACCTGCAAAAGCACCTTGTTCTTCCCTTCCTTGTCCGTATAGCTCAGATGACCAGCCAATTGGAAACAATAGACATTGCCCCAAAAGCTGGTATAATAAAAGACGTCGATGGGCGATGCGTCGTACTCGAAACCGCCGATAGCCAGCGCCTCCTTTCCCACACGGACGGCCCAGCGGTCCTTGAAATTATACTGAAGGTACAGGAAGTCCGTATTGTCAAACAATGTGGATGCCCCTTTGTTCGCGATGATACGCTGACGGAAATAATATGAAAAGCCCTTCCCGAACTCGCCGCCGAGGCAAAGGTTGAAGTACTTGCCGTTCAGCCCGTAATGGACCGTATCCTGCCACAATTCCGGCCTATGGTCGAAATAAACGGCGTGATGTCTTTCGGCAATGACGTCAAAATCGGCGCGGACTTCCAGTTTCAGGGTAGTGAAGCGATGGGAGGTGCTGTCCTGCGCTCGGAGAAACGACCCTGGCAAAAGGGACAGAACAAGGCACAAGACAAGGAGCAACATTTTGTGTTTCAGTAATTTGTAGTTATTCATAGGTTGTTGAAAAAGAGGCGCAAATGTACGACATTATTATATATGTACGACCCCTCCCCTGCCACACTTTCGGTGAAGACGGAAAGAAAATCAACGACCGTTTTTTTCGGCATTTTGTCAGACAATTCCACTATTTCATCCGAAAAAACAAGGAACAATTCCACACATCAGCCCGATGCTTTTCTTTTTTTACAAGAAAAAAAAACAGAAGAACAAAATATAAATTATTAAAGAACAATCATTTACAAAAATATATAAAATCAGAAAAATAATTTTTTAAATTTGATGAAGCGAAAACAAAAAGGTGTATTTTTGCAGCCTCAAAATGAGCCCAGGTGGTGGAATTGGTAGACACGCCACTTTGAGGGGGTGGTGAGCGTTAGCTCGTGCAAGTTCGACTCTTGTCTTGGGCACATAAAAAAACTCGGAAATCGCTTTCCGAGTTTTTTTGTTCACGGCAACGGGAGATTGGCTACTCCCCTGTTTCGCCGGAAACGACCGTCGTTCCATCTTCACTATCGACCGTAACGCCATAGCTGTCCTCATCATAGTTGATGGTGATGACGGTCGGGGCGTCGCTGTCTTCGTCTTCGGTGATGACCGTGATGCCCGTATCCTCGTCATCGCCGAGGGTGATGACCGTCGTGCAGTCGGTGTCGGTCGGTTCGGAATTGCGGGCCGCCAACGCGATCCCCGTGCCGATGATGGCAAGGTTGAGAACTACAACCACCAATGCGGCAATTAACAGGATTTTATTTGTTTTCTTTTTCATAGTTTATTGATTTTCAAATTGTTTGTAAATTGATTCTATTTCATCCAACGAGATGTCAAGCAGGCGCATCTTTTTGAAGAGCCGCGGAAGCTCGTTGCGAAGGAAGTCGGCTTTCTGCTCGCCCTTCACCAGCTCCGGCGCGTCGGCACTCACGAAGAAGCCGATGCCGCGCTTGTTCACGATGACATTCTTGTCGGCAAGTTCGTTGTAGGCCCGCATCGCCGTGTTCGGGTTGACCTCCAGGGCAGCGGCCAGCTCACGCACCGACACGATGCGCTCGCCCGCCTTCCAACGCCCGTTCAGAATCTGTTCGCAGATGTAATCCGTTATCTGCAAGTAAATTGCTTTTTCTGTTCCAAAGTCCATACTATGCCTCCGTTTCTCTTAAACGTATGTAAGTCATAAACCAGAAGAACAGCGTGATGACGGACGGTACCGTATATTCAACAAGCGTCCCTATCCAACCCGGAAGGTCTGGAAGATTCACATCGTACCCGTTCAGGCGGAAGGCATAGCCGGCAGAAGAAATGACAATCACGTCGAGAAAGAAGATGGCAAAACCAAAAACGCAGGCCGTCAGCAGGGTTTTCAGGATGGCGTGCTTGCGGAAATAGAGTGACCCGAACAGCAGAGCGGAAATCACTGTCGTGAGTGCCAGCAGATTGTCACCAAAACCATTGAATGAAACAGCGGAAAGGTTGAATACATGATCCCCATCAAAGCCGAAGATGTCACGCACGAACGGAATGACGGCGATAAGGTTCTGCAACAGCTGCCCGAAATAATACCCGACGAATGAAGAGACGGAAAGCAGCAAGAAGTAATAAATATTAAGGTAGGCGATCGTCACCACCGTCTTCTCGGCAGCACTGGCGGGAAGCGTCAGGTAGGCCATTGCGCGGGGCTGGCTGGTCAGCATCTTGAAGGTGGTTCCAGCTAAGACCAACAGTACGATCACATTTATGAATCCCAAGACATCGTACTCTTTGAAAGAGGAAGACACCAATCCGAAGAAGGCCATGATGCCCGCAATCACGAGGGCAAGGCGCAGGTCTTTTGATTTGTTTTGCGCGAAAATACTGCGGGCCAAAAGCAGCATCCTATCTATTGAAAATTGTTTTTCCATGTCTCGTAAATTTTAATAATTTCTAAATAACTCTTTGATTTTCTTCTTGTTGGAGATGGCGGCATTAAACAGAAGTTCGATGTCAAGCTTGCACTCCTCGTGGTTCACGTTTTCGGAAACGGTGTAGATGCCGCGCAGCGTGTCCTCGGCGTAGAGAAGATTCTCCATCCCTTCGGTGCTGTCCACCACCTTGAACAAAAGCTTGTCGGTGATGACCTCGTTGGGTTCGGCAATGAGAATCTCGCCGCCGTCGAGCAGGATGATGGAGTCGATAAGGCTGTGGAGGTCACGGACCTGATGGGTGGAGATGATGAACAGCCGCGTTTCGTCGGCAGCCATGGCCATCACCTTACGGAACATGCTCTTGGAGGGGATGTCGAGGCCGTTGGTCGGCTCGTCCATCAGCAGCACCTTCACGTTGGTGGCGAGGGCGAAAGAGATGATCACTTTCTTCTTCTGGCCGTGCGACATGGCGGAGATGCGCTGGGTGCAGTTGGTCAGTTCAAACTGCTCAAGGTAGGCATCCATCTGCTCGCGGCTGAAGTTGGGATAGAAGGGCGCGAAGGTGTCCACGTACTGCCGGATGGTGAGCGCGGGCGCGTACATCTCCTCCCCCACAAAATACAGGTCCTGCAGCATCTCCGGGGAACGTTTGTACGACGGCTCGCCGAAGATCTCGGCGGTTCCGCTGTGGGCGAAACGCAGGCCGGCGATGATTTTCATCAGCGTGGTCTTGCCCACGCCGTTTTTGCCGAGCAGCCCGTAAATGTGGCCGCCCGCAAGCTCGAGGTTCAAATCCTTGAACACCGGAGCGATCTTTGTGTAACCGAAGGTTACGTCTTTCAATTGAATCATAACGGTACTTTTTAAATATTGTATTATTGTTCTACTTCGTTAGTGTATTAGTGAATTAATACAGCAGCAAAAATACACGTTTGTACCATTCATTGGAACATAAAAATAAAATTTTTTCTTGTTGAAAATCAGTAAATTAATAAAACAAGTGGATTTTTCTTGTAAAAAACGGAGAGATTTTTCGGAGAAAAAGAAGAGCGCAGAGCCAAAATTGAAGTACCTTTGCACCCCGATTTCAAAACCAACCTTCTTGAAAAAACGGATCATCATCGGCTCCATCATAGCGGTCCTGCTCATCACCGGCGCGGTTCTTCTGCTCACCAACAAGCAGAACCGTTTCGACATTCCTTTGTTTGAGAAGATTCTGCAGCCGAAAACCGAATTCATCCCCAACCAGAAAATCGACCTCACCACCACGGAGGCATACCGGATGCGCGACAGCATCTACAACGACTTCCGCAGCAACTTCCGGATGCACTTCCAGACCATCGGGCTCGCCTCGTTCGCCGACAGCAGTCGCCTGCTGCTCCTTTCCGAGCCCGCCCCCTACTTCGACACCGACACCATCCGCAGCATCTGCGCCAAATTCACCCACCACGTAGAGACCCGCGTCCACAAAATCGGCTTCGACGGCCGCGTCACCGACGTGATGATCCTGCTGGCCAACGCCACCGAAGAGAACGTCAACCACTTGGTGGACAGCCTCTCCAAAGCGTTGTACCTTTCTGATTACAAGGCAAATACAACTTCCCTGCCCGTCCGCCACCCGCGCAGCTACTTCGTGGACGACAACATCGACTACCAGATCACGCTGTACGAGTTCAACGACTGGTTCATGGAGAACGACGAGGCCTTCATCCAGCTGAAGGACACGAGCAAAAGTGTAACGGTGGAACAAATTTTTGCCGACAAGCTCACCGGCGTCTATTTCAGCAAGGTGCCCGGCTTCGTGGCGTGGGCCATCGCCAAGAAGAGCGACCTTTCGGAACAGCTGACCCACATCCGGCAGTTCACCCTCGACGCCGACCTGATCCTCGGGGCCCTCGCCGACTCCGCCACGCTGGTCGTCATCGGACGGGAACGTCAGGCGGCACTGCACGAGCTGCCGCCCCTCAACGTGGAGTCGATCCTGCTGCTGGCCTCCGTCACCGAGAAGGAACTTTCGCAAAGTCTGGACGTCAACGACTTCATGGCTGGCAAAATGGTGAGTGGCAGCGACTGGTGTCCCACCTACCTCAGCAAGGAACTGGAGAACACAGAGTTCGGCCATCTGCTCACCATCACCGACGTGCTGCTGAAGGACTGGTCGGAAAACGGCACGATACAGGAGGCGTACTACCGCTATCCGTCGCCGCCGCGCTTCCCGTTCGATCGGCCGCTGTTCCGCAAATTGGGACTTAACGAACTGGTTTACAACTGGAACACATGGAATGCGATGTACGCCATCGACATGGACGAAGGGTTCACCATCTACACGCTCAACCGCACAGGGTCGCTGCCCGTCTCCTACTTCAACTCGCCGGAACGGAGCGTCTCCATCGGGCGGCGATACGAGAACCAGGCCTACAACTATTTCGCCACCCTCGGCAACACCGACCTCGCGCGGGTGGTACAATATACGGCTCTTTATCAACTGTTTATGGACAACGGCATCACCTACTCGGGCGACACGCACCCCGCCTACCCCGCCAACAAGCCGTACCTGCTCCAACGCCCCACCAAGGAGCTTCTTAACTATTTCAAGAATCTGACAGACAAACAGATAGATCTTTTAGCCGACACCATCGCCAGCATCAACTTCACCGCGTTCCAGAAAGACCAAGTAAACAAACAGTTGCGGCAGAACGAGCAACGCTACAACTTCAAATACACGGAGGAGCAGACATCCAATATATATAAAGATGTAGCAAAGAACGCCCGCGACCAGCTCCGTCGCGACATTGCCGGCGTCAAGAGCATGCTGGCGGGGATGAACGAGGAGGACTTCAACTTTTTGGCGAAGTACCTCTCCTACCCGCGCGGGATGCAGGCCGCCCGCACGGCCACCTACAAGGTGATGCAGCAGGCGCGGCGGGTCAACAACCTGATGCGCACCATCGGCAAGAACAACCTCGGCATCATCGGCTTGGATTTGAAAAACGTGCGGAACTACTACGTCAACAACCTGGCCAATTCGTCGGCGCGGTACCTGAAAACGCCCTCGGTGATTGTCACGTACAACGACATGATGACCACGGGCGGGCACAACCTGTCGTCGGGCATCACGCGGGTACACTCGCTCACGGGCTACAAAGGCGGCGGCGGGCGGCCCACCTACGCGCAGGCAACGCCTCCCTCCAGCGGGAGCGCGCCGAAGCCCAAGCCTTCCGGCACGGCGCCGTCGGTGAAGTCCGGCGGCGGAGGCGGTGGCGGCACCACGGCGAAGCCCGCGGCCTCGGGCGGGAGCAAGGCGTCCTCGCAAGCCCATGCTTCCCAGAACATCCGGCCGCGCGGGGAGGTCATCAGCACCGCCCCGAGGGCACAGCGGGGTTTCTAACAGAAAAAGCGTCAAAAAAGTTGGAGATTTTTTTTCGCTATCTTATTGTCAAATAAGAATTTTTGTATATTTGCAGGCTTTTTCAAGTGGGGAAAGCATTCTTCAAAAATCGCTGTAACCTTTTCTGTGTCAAGGTTATAGTTGTTGGACAAGAATGTCATACTTGCGTGAAAAGCAAGAGAATTATTACCAAAACCATTTAAAAATGTCAGGATTAATAGGAAAAAAAATTGGAATGACTAGCATCTACGATGCCTCCGGAAAAATGGTTCCGTGCACAGTGATAGAGGCTGGTCCTTGCGTCGTAACGCAAGTCAAGACCGTTGAAAAGGACGGTTACAGTGCTATCCAATTAGGGTATGGCGAAAGAAAAGAGAAGAACACCCCGAAGCCCCTCATGGGCCACTTCAAGGCGGCGGGCACCACTCCGAAGATGATTCTCCGTGAGTTCACCCGTTTCGAGGAAGGCCACAAGAAACACTTCGGCGAAGTGATTGACGTGACCGTCTTCGAGGAAGGCGAGTTCGTCGATGTGAGCGGTATTTCCAAAGGTAAGGGTTTCCAGGGCGTTGTGAAGCGCCACGGTTTCCGCGGTGTCGGCGATGCCACACACGGTCAGCACAACCGCTTGAGAGCCCCCGGCTCCATGGGTGCATCCTCCTACCCGTCACGCGTTCTCCCCGGTATGCGCATGGCAGGCCAGACGGGCCATGCCAAGGTCAAGATCAACAACCTCCGCATCCTCAAGATCGTCCAGGAGAAAAACATTCTCGTAGTTAAAGGTTCTGTTCCGGGACCCAATGGTTCATATTTAATTATTGAAAGATGGAGTTAAGAGTTTATAAAATTGACGGCAGTGAGACTGCCAAGACGGTCACATTAGACGACAGAATCTTTAATGTTGAACCGAATGATCACGCAATCTGGTTGGATGTCAAGAACATTCTCGCCAACCGCAGACAAGGAACCCATAACACTCTCGACCGTGCCACTGTTTCCGGAAGCACCCGCAAGCTGAAGAGACAGAAAGGTACCGGCGGCGCCCGTGCCGGCGGCATCAAGTCCCCGACCATCCGCCACGGTGCGACGGCTTTCGGCCCCCATCCGAGAGACTACGGCTTCAAGCTCAACAAGAAAGTGAAACGCCTCGCCCGCTTCTCCGCCCTCACCTACAAGGCAAAGGAGAACAAGATCACGGTTGTCGAGGACTTCGCATTCGACGCCCCGAAGACCAAGGCCTTCGTCAACGTCCTCAAGAGCTTCAACCTCCAGGATGCCAAGACGCTGACCCTCGTCAACGAGAGCAACACCAACGTCTTCCTTTCCAGCCGCAACCTCCAGCGTTCCAAAGTGATGAGAGCCTGCGACATCAACACCTACGACGTGCTGAACGCCCAGAACATCATCATCTGCGAAAAGAGCGTTGCAGACATTGAAAAGATGCTCGGCGAATAATTGTCAAACACTTAAAAACTGAAAACATGAGCGTAATCATAAAACCTATCATCAGTGAGAAGCGTACGGCTGACGCCGAGAAGTTCAACCGCTACGGCTTCGTGGTCGAAAGAACGGCCACCAAACCTCAGATCAAGAAAGAGGTCGAGGAACTCTATGGCGTGAAGGTTATCCGCGTCAACACCCTCATCCAGAGAGGCAAGGACACCACCCGCTACACCAAGGCCGGCCTGATCGAAGGCAGCAAGCCCACCATCAAGAAGGCCACCGTTTTCCTCAGACCCGAAGACAAAATCGATTTTTATAGCAATATTTAATAAGAGATGGCATTAAGAAAATTCAAACCAGTAACTCCTGGGCAGCGCTTCAAAGTTATAAGCGCCTATGATGACATTACCACTGATAAACCGGAAAGAAGTTTATTATTGCCCAGACCCAGCACGGGTGGTAGAAATAATAGTGGTAAGATGACGATGCGCAACCGCGGCGGCGGTCACAAGAAGATGTATCGTATCATTGACTTCCGTAGAGACAAAGACGGCATTCCGGCGACCGTGCACACCATTGAATACGACCCGAACCGTTCGGCCCGTATTGCTTTGCTGTTCTATGCTGACGGTGAGAAGCGCTACATCGTGGCTCCTCACGGCCTGAAGGTCGGCCAGGTTATCGTTTCCGGTTCCGGCGTTTCCCCGGACCTCGGCAACTGCCTGCCGCTCGGCGAAATCCCCTTCGGCTCCATCATCCACAACATCGAACTCCGTCCCGGCCAGGGTGCCAAGATGGTCCGCAGCGCCGGTGCCTACGCACAGTTGATGTCCCGTGACGGCAAGTACGCTGTTATCAGAATGCCTTCCGGTGAAACGAGAATGATTCTCTGCGCATGCCGCGCCACCATCGGCACCGTGTCCAACATCGACCACAGCCTCGAAGTCTCCGGTAAAGCCGGTAGAAGCCGCTGGTTGGGTCGCCGTCCGCGCGTCCGTGGCGTTGTCATGAACCCGGTCGATCACCCGATGGGCGGTGGTGAAGGTCGTGCTTCCGGCGGTCACCCGCGTTCACGCAAGGGTCTCCCGGCGAAGGGCTACAAGACCAGAGCTCCGAAGAAGAATTCAAGCAAGTTCATCATTGAAAGAAGAAAAAAATAATTTAAAGAGATAGCACTATGAGTCGTTCATTAAAAAAAGGACCGTTTATTCATTATAAACTGGAAAAACGCGTGCTCGAAGCCCAGGCTTCCGGCAAGAAAAGCACCATCAAGACATGGTCACGCGCTTCTATGATCTCTCCCGATTTTGTCGGTCTTACCATCGCTGTCCACAACGGAAACAAGTTCATCCCCGTCTATGTCACCGAAAACATGATCGGTCACAAGCTCGGCGAATTTGCCCCCACCCGTATCTTCCGTGGTCACGCCGGTCAGAAGGACAAAGGCAAGAAATAGTTTTTTCTTCGATTCCACACCTATGATTATATCCAAGCGGCTGCGCAAACAGCCGCTTTTTTTGTTGCATTTTGCGTACCTTTGCACCCTGAAACTTTCCGTATGAAAAGAATCTGCTTTCTCGTTATCCTGACGGCGGCTCTGTTGTCGCTCCAAGCCCAGCCGATGCCGCGCCTTGACGCCGGCGACACCATCGCCATCGTCGCCCCCTCCTCCAAAGTGACACCCGAAGAGGTGGCTCCGGCGGTGAAATTCCTGCAAACCCAAGGTTTTAACGTCATCGTTCCCGACGACCTCTATGAGGAGAGCGACGGCTTTGCCGGCACGGTTTCGCACCGTACCGACCTTCTCCAGCGTTTCCTCGACCGTCCCGGCATCAAGGCCATCCTTTGTGCCCGGGGCGGGTACGGAGCAGTCAGCCTGCTCGACAATCTGGATTTCACGCAGTTCCGGAAGTGCCCGAAGTGGATCTGCGGGTTCAGCGACATCACCGCGCTCCACTCGCACCTGCATGTGCTGGGCTTCCCCTCGCTGCACTGCGCCATGCCCGTCACCATCCGTGAGGAGAACTTCGACAGTGAGTACAACGCCTCGATGGTGAAGGCTCTGCGCGGGGATTCCCTCCGCTACGACTTCGCGCCGAATCGTTACAACCATCACGGCATTGCCGTTGCCCCCGTGGTGGGCGGCAACCTGTCGCTGCTGTACTCGCTGTTGGAGTCAGCCTCGTCGATCGACACCGACGGAAAAATCCTCTTCATCGAGGATGTGGACGAGAACATCTACCATATCCATCGGATGTTGGTCGCCCTCGACCGGGCCGGCAAGTTGCGAAACCTTAAAGGACTTGTAGTAGGCAGCATGCGTAAAATCAGATTTGACGACTACTTTGCGGACAAAACGGTGGAGGAGGTGATTTTGGAAGTGTGCGGCAAGTACGGTTATCCAATATGCTTCGACTTCCCGGCGGGACACGGGGGCAAGAATCTCGCCCTACCGCTCGGTTGCCAAGCATTACTGGTGGTTGGAAGTGGGGGATGCAGCATGATCTTTGGTCTGACCTTTGAATAGTGGACTTTAGTAGTAGTCAAACCGCAGGTGCTTGACCGTCCAGCCCTTGTTGATGAGCTGCTTCAGGGAGTCGATGCCGATCTTGAGGTGCTCGAGGGAGAAGTTCTTGGTCACCATCTTGTCGGATTTCTCCGTTTTGATGCCGTCGGGGAGCATCGGCTGGTCGGAGACCATCAGCAGCGCACCCGTGGGAATGCGGTTGTAGAAGCCCACCGAGAAAAGGGTGGCCGTCTCCATATCCACGGCGGTGGTGCGGATCTTGCGCAGGTACTGCTTGAACTCCTCGTCGTGTTCCCACACGCGGCGGTTGGTGGTATAGACCGTGCCCGTCCAGTATTCGCGCTCGTAGTCACGGATGGTGGTGGAGATGGCTTTCTGGAGGTTAAATGCCGGCAAGGCAGGCACTTCCGGCGGGAAATAGTCGTTGGACGTACCCTCGCCGCGGATGGCCGCAATGGGCAGGATCAGCTCACCCAAGCCGATATAATTCTTCAGACTGCCCGTTTTCCCGAGGAAAAGGACGGCTTTCGGCATGATGGCGGTCAGCAAATCCATAATGGTAGCGGCCATCGGACTTCCCATCTGGAAGTTCACGATGGAGATGTTGTCCTTGGTCGCGCTCTGCATCGGGCGGTCCAGGCCGCAGACCTCCGTGTTCATGATTTCGGCAAAATGAAAAACATAATCACGGAAGTTGGTAAGTAGCACATATTTACCGAAATTCTCAACCGGAACGCCCGTATAGCGGGGCAGCCAGTTTTCCACAATTTCCTGCTTGCTGTTCATAATTTTATCACGCTGAAAAAAACGTGCAAAAATAAGACTAATTCATAGATAATTGCGGATTAAAAGTGTATCTTTGCAAACTTTTTTGGAAATATGGAACTCACAATACATTCCGAGAGCGAACTGTTTGAGGCCGGCCAGCGGCTTTTGGCCGAGTTTCCCGATTCCCGCGTCTTCTGCTTCTACGGGGAGATGGGGGCCGGGAAGACCACCTTCATCAAGGAAATCTGCCGCGGACTCGGGGTCAGCGACACCACCTCCAGCCCCACGTTCGCCATCGTCAACGAATACCTCACCGACGAGGACGAATCCATCTACCACTTTGATTTCTACCGAATTGAGAAATTAGAGGATGCCTACGAGATCGGCGTGGAAGACTACCTTTACAGCGGCAACTACTGCTTCATCGAGTGGGCGGAGAACATCGCGCCGCTTGTGCAAGACGATTTCATCAAAGTGCAAATCACGGTCGGCACCAACGGAAGCCGGACTATCAGCACGCAACATCCATAAGACCACGGCGACAATGATCATGGACGACAACTACACTCCCGAAACGCAGCGCGAGGCTGTCGGCCAGGAAACGGCCCACCGCAACTTCGCCGTCGGCTTCCTCAAAGGGAACACGCTGTCGCCCGCCAAAAACATCGTCATCACCCCGAATTGTGTCAAAAAACTGATCGACAACGAAATACCCGTCTTCATTGAACGGAAACTTGGCAAAGGGGCCGACTACATCGACCTCGACTATGCCGATGTGGGGGCGACCATCGAGGAAGATGCCGATGCCGTGTGCCGTCAGGTGCAAATCATCGTGCGCCTCTCCCCTTTCGCGCCCGCCGAACTGATGTCACTGAAAGAAGAATCCATCTTCATCACCCCGTTTTCTTTGGAAAAAGCAGACAGCGAAACCATTGCCGCCATCACCGAGCGTCGGCTGACCGCCATCTCCCTCAACCTCATCCGGAATGTGGACGGCGACGAATTCCTGCAAGACATCATCCAGACCAAAGAGGGACCCTGGGTCGCTTCAGCGGCATTGGGTAACACCATCCTTTCCCTCATTTTCCCGTTGGTCTTCAACGACAGTCTCCGCTACGCCCTTCAAGCCAACCCACTGTTAATCAGTTCCATCTACAGTTACAAAGGAATCATCACACATCCCGACGTCGCGGAACGCATCGGTGCGCAATACACCGACCTGTTGCTGTTGTGCTGACAATCATGTACATTCCCGCCACTTTTTCAAACCCAAGATCAAGCCATCATGAAAAAAATCACCTTTTGCATCATTGCCCTTCTGCTGATAATGGAAGGTGCCACCGCCCAAACCCGTATTACTTCGAAAGTGACGGAAGCCACCGTCTATCTGCAAGGAGCCTCGCTCACTCAGACCGCCGACGCCACCCTCAAAGCCGGAAGTCAGGAAGTTATTATCGAAGGACTTAGCCCCTATCTTGAAATCAGCAGCCTAAAAGTACACGCCAACGGGGTGCTCGTCGCCTCCAGCGAATTTTCACAGGATTACATCACCCCAAAGAAAGACAAAGCTCACATTGCCAAGTTGAAAGATTCACTGAATCTGTATGAACAGCAGCTTCAGACCACCAAAGACGAGCTGACCGTACACACCCATCTGCTGAAGATGCTCACCGACGGAACGATGAACAACATGTCACAAAAGGACGGCACCATCTCCGTGGCCGACATCAACGCCAATATGGAGCTGTACAAATCGAAAGCAGGCGCGTTGCAAAAGAGCATAGACCAGACAAACAAGAAAATATCGGAACTCCAGCAAACAATCCAACGGATCAACAAGCAGATCGCTCAGGATGAGACGAATGGGAAACTGTACAGCGGCATTCTCAAACTCTCCATCAGCGTGCCGAAAGCAATCACCACCACCTTTACCGTCACCTACTACACTGGCGTGGCTTCGTGGTCGCCCTGCTACGACATCAACATCGAAAATATGGAGGAAACCATCGCCCTGCACGCCAAGGCGCAGGTGCAACAGAATACCGGCCTCGACTGGGAAAACGTTCGGCTCACCCTATCCAACGCCACCCCCAACCGCTCCACCGTGGCACCGGTATTCTCCCCGTGGTACCTCCGTTTTAACCGCAGCAACTACACACGACTTGCGAAGAACGAGGCCATGCTAAGCAATTCAGTCACCTACAAGCTGGAAGAGTCTGCTGGTGTTGCATCAGTTGACGGGTTCATTTCGAGTGTACAGGGCGACAAAACCCCCGCCCCCCTCCTTATGAACGATTACATCGAGGAAGATATGCAGTCTGTCCACGTCAACTACAAAATCGCCGTACCCTACAACATCGACGGCAACGGAAAGACCCAGCTCATCGACCTGAAGGACTACACGGTGAAAGCCGAGTACAAGTACTATAGCATTCCGAAGCTGTCGGACGAAACCTACCTCGTGGCAAGCCTGTCCGACTACCTGAAACACAACCTGTTGCCGGGCTATGCCACCGTTACCTTCGACAACACCTTCGTCGGCAAGACGATGCTGAAACCCAACGTCACCGACAGCATCATCACCCTGACGCTGACCACCGACCCGCGCATCGCGGTGAAACGGGAGAAACGGAACGAGTTCTGCAGCACCAAGCACGTCGGCAACAGCACCACCGCCACCCAGTCGTACCTGATCACCGTGAAAAACAACCAGAACAAGGAGGTGAAACTCACCCTCAAGGAGCAGTACCCCATCTCCACAAACAAGGACATCGAGGTGAAAGTGACGGAAGTGACCCCGGCGGCCACCTACGACAAGAAGGATCTCGGCGTGCTGACATGGGACATCGTACTGAAGGCGGGCGAAACGCGCACCTTCACTGTGACTTACACCGTGAAGTACCCGAAAGGGGAAAGTGTGATGTAGGGGTGAAAACGTGTAGGATGCCATATTATGACATCCCTACAAATCCGCATTAAACATACAACAGGAAAATCGCCGGCTGCTTGTGCAGATCCAGCGGCTGCTTGCGCCACTGGGCAATCGTCTTGGTTTGGATGAATTCCTCCTCCGTGGTGAGGTTTGCCGCCACGCATAGCCGAAGATTCGGTGACAAAACCGTCAGTATCGAATTGAAAATATGATTGTTACGATACGGTGTTTCAATAAAGATCTGGGTCTGTTTACGTTTTAAGATATCGTTCTCCAACTGGTGAAGTTTACGCTCGCGGTCGGGCTGCTCGGCCGGAAGATAACCGTGGAAAGCGAAATTCTGGCCGTTGAAACCGGAGGCCATCAGTGCCAGGATGATGGAGCAGGGACCGATGAGCGGCACCACCTTGATGCCCAGACGGTGCGCCTCCGCCACCACGCGGTTTCCCGGATCGGCCACGCACGGAACCCCCGCCTCCGACAAAAGCCCAACATTCTGGCCTTTCAGACAGGGTTGCAAAAATTCGCTGACATTCAAATCCTTGGCGTGTTTATCCAAATGGAAGAAGGTCAGTTCATCAATCGGTTTCTGAATGCCCAACTGCTTCAAGAAGCGTCGTTCGGTGCGGACATCCTCCACGATATAAAAATCTATCTCATTAATAATCTGACTGTTGAAAGCAGGGAAAACTTTCTCGAAACCGCTTTCGCCCAGCGGTGAGGGAATCAGGTACAGGTTAGCCATTTGCCATGCATTATTTGAGGCTGCAAAAGTACGAATAATTGTAGTCTTTGACATTATTTTTGAGTATTTTTGCACCTCATTTAGAATAAAACGGATATGGTACAAATTGGCAAGATTGCCTTAGGCGAAGGGCTGCCCATCGTGGTGCAGTCGATGACCAACACGTTCACGTCGGACGTGGAGGCGAGTGTGGCGCAAGTGAAACGGATGGTGGCTGCGGGCTGCGAGATGGTGCGGCTGACGGTGCCTTCGATGAAGGAGGCGGAGTCGCTGCGCGAAATCAAGCGCCGGCTCCGGTCGGAAGGTATTGACACACCGCTCATTGCCGACGTTCACTTCCTGCCGGAGGTGGCCGAGGCGTGCGCCGCTTTCGTGGAGAAAGTGCGCGTGAACCCCGGCAACTTCACCGACAAACGCAGCTTCCGTCAGCTGGACCTCACCGACAGTGAGTACGCCGGCGCGGTGGCGGCGATGGCACTTCGCGCCAAACCGCTGTTCGAAACCTGCAAGGAACACGGAACCGCCCTCCGTATCGGCATCAACCACGGCTCGCTCAGCGACCGCATCGTGAGCCGCTACGGAAACACGCCGTACGCCATGGCGCAGTCGGCGATGGAGTGGGTGGAAATCTGCGGTCACTATGGATTCCACAACGCGGTTTTCTCGATGAAGTCGAGCAACGTGAACGTGATGACCGAAGCGACGATGCTGCTGCTGAAGCAGATGCGCGAGGCGGGCACCGTTTATCCGCTGCACCTCGGGGTCACCGAGGCCGGGGCGGGCGACGAAGGCCGCGTGAAATCAGCAGCGGGCATCGGGGCGCTGCTGCTCAACGGCATCGGCAACACCATCCGCGTGTCGCTCACCGAACCGCCCGAAAACGAAGTTCCCTTCGCCCAACTGCTGACCCGCCTCACCGAGGAGAAAAACCGCGTCACTTCCGACCTGCACGACGGCCGCCTTACTCTCTCCTACGACACCGAAAACCGCCAGCAGTGGATGGCCGTCACCGCCGCCCATGCCGGTTACGAACATTTCCAGAACAAGCTGAAAGACATTGAAATACGCAACCGTTTTTTCACAGAAACGGAGTGCCGGCACCTCGCCGATCTCATCCTGCAGGCCTGCCGCATCAAGATGACCCACACGGAGATCATCTCGTGTCCCTCGTGCGGCCGCACCCAGTACGACATCCAAGGCGCATTAGCCAAAGTGAAAGCCCGTTTCAGCAACTATCCGAACCTCAAAATCGGCGTGATGGGCTGCATCGTCAACGGCCCCGGTGAAATGGCCGACGCCGACTATGGAATCGTGGGCGCCTCACACGGCAAAGTGGCCGTCTATCGCCAAAAAGAACGCCTCACCCAACCGATGGAGGTAGATGAGGCGCTGAATTATCTGGAAAAACTTATTACCAGTCCACGAGGCACGCATCCAAGTCGCGGGCGATGGCGGCAGTGTCCATTTTCTGGCCGATGAAGACCAGCTTCTGCATACGGTCTCCATACTCGTCGTCCCAGTCGGCGCGGAAGGTGGCATCGCGCTCCATCAACAGCTGCAACTCGTCGGGCGGCAGCGTGGCGAACCATAAACCGATGTCCTTCAACGAAATCTGCTTGCCGGCCTGCTCAAACATATAGCAGCTGTCCATCTCGTTGCGGAAGTAGCAAATACCTTTGATACGGATGACATTCTTGGGTATCTTTCGCGCCACGAAGTCGTCGAAATCACTGAGACGGAAGGGTTTGCGACGGTAATAGACGAACGTGCCGATACCGTACTCCTCCACCTCTCCCCCGTCATGGTCATGGTGGTGATGGTGATGATGCCCGTGTTCATGTTCGTCGTCATCGTCATCATGGTCATGGTGGTGATGATGTTCTTCTTCGTGATGATGTTCGTGCTCGTGCTCTTCTTCTTC
>JAEEQA010000025.1 GCA_016285085.1 Bacteroidales bacterium | reverse complement strand
CCCCTTCCGCGTTTCTCAGGAAGAATGAAAAGGTCTTCCAGATACAGTCCCTTGCGTCCCACGAAGGTGGAGAAGTTGTGGAAAAACAGGGCGAAGCCGACCACCTCGCCGTCCTCTTCGGCAAAGACCACCTCGGCGGAACGTTCCACAAACAGGGAGTGGCGCAGGGTGGCCTCGTCGGCAACCACCTCATCGGCACATTTCTCATATACAGCGAGTTTCTTGATGAACTCAAGCACTAAGCCGGCCTCCTCGGGCCGCGCCGGACGGATGTTGAAAGGAGCATTCATAACAGGAATTTGTGACGGCAAAAGTACGATTTTTTCCCCAATGGTAATGCTCAATGGATATTTACACTTTGTGGACCACAAAATTGTGAACTTTGTGATTTAAATTATTTTCCATTAAAAATATTTTATAAAGGAAAATATTTTATTTTTGCACTTTCAAATTTTGTCAAATCATTTTTAACCAAAACAATATGAAACATGTGATCATTGGCGGCGTGGCAGGCGGTGCCACCGCGGCAGCCCGAATCCGCCGGGCCGACGAATCGGCGGAAATCATCCTTTTGGAAAAAGGGAAATACATCTCTTACGCCAACTGCGGCCTCCCCTACTATATCGGCGGCGTGATTGCCGACCGCGACAAGCTTTTTGTGCAAACGCCCGAAGGTTTCGGCCAACGTTTCAACATCGACGTGCGCGTGGAGAACGAAGTCACCGCCATTGACACGACCGCCAAAACGGTGACCGTGCAGAAAACCGACGGCACCTCTTACACCGAAAGTTACGACAAGCTGCTCCTTTCGCCGGGCTCCACACCCGTGGTGCCTCCTTTGAAAGGGATTGACTCGGAAGGTATCTTCACCCTCCGCAACGTGGACGACACCGACCGCATCAAACAGTACCTCACCACCCATAAAGTGCAGGATGCTGTGGTAGTGGGCGGCGGATTTATCGGTCTGGAAATGGCGGAGAACCTGCAACATGCCGGCGCAAGAGTCTCCATCGTGGAGATGGCCGACCAGGTGATGGCCCCCGTTGACTTCTCCATCGCCTCGCACGTGCACCGCCACCTGATGGACCAAGGCGTCGGCCTGTGGCTGAAAACCGGCGTCTCGCACTTCGAGCAGGAAGAGGGTCGTCTGCGTGTCTGCTTCACCGACGGCGGGCACATTATGGCCGACATGGTGCTTCTCTCCGTGGGTGTGCGCGCCAATACGAAGCTGGCCACTCAAGCCGGCATCGAGCTCGGGGAACGCGGTATCAAGGTGGATAGCTACCTGCAAACCTCCGCCGCCGACGTGTACGCAGTGGGCGACGCCATCGAGTTCACTCACCCGCTCACGGGCCAGCCGTGGCTGAATTTCCTCGCCAACCCCGCCAACCGTCAAGGCCGCATCGTGGCCGACAACATGGTGTTCGGCAACCACACCGAGTACGAAGGCGCCATCGGCACCTCCATCGCCAAGGTGTTCGACCTCACCGTGGGCGCCACCGGCCTCCCCGCCAAGCGACTGCAACAGCTGGGCATCGCCTTCGAGCAGTCCACCACCTCTTCCGCCGCCCACGCCGGCTACTACCCGGGAGCCTTCCAACTGACCACCAAGCTGACCTTCGACCCGCAAAGCGGCAAGCTCTACGGCGCACAGTGTGTGGGCCACGAGGGCGTGGACAAGCGCATCGACCAGGTGGCGCTCCTCATCAAAAACGGCGGCACCATCTACGACCTCATCAAACTGGAACATGCCTACGCGCCCCCGTTCTCCGCAGCCAAAGACCCCATCGCCATTGCGGGCTACACCGCCGCCAACATCATCAGCGGCTCCATGCCCGTCATCCACTGGCGCGAGCTGAAGGAGATGGATCTGAGCGGCACCACGCTGATTGACGTGCGCACCGCCGACGAGTACAGCCTGGGCACCATCCGCAACGCCATCAACATCCCCGTGGACGAGCTGCGCGGCCGCATTCATGAGATACCCGCCGACAAGCCCATCATCGTATTCTGTGCCATCGGGCTGCGCGGCTACATCGCCCTGAAAATCCTCACGGGCCGTAACTTCAAGAACGTTCGCAACCTCTCCGGCGGCTACAAGACCTACGCCTTGGCCACCCAAACCATCCGCCATGAAACCAACCTTTCCCAATCAACCGAAACAAAAATGAACGAGACAAATACCGCAAATTCCTGCGAAAAAAACATCACAGTGGACGCCTGCGGCCTGCAGTGCCCCGGCCCGATTTTGAAACTGAAGAAGAACATGGACACGATGGCCGCGGGCCAGCGCATCGAGGTGAAAGCCACCGACCCGGGTTTCCCGAGAGACGCCGAAGCATGGTGCCAGTCCACCGGCAACCGCTTCCTGTCGAAGACCAACGACAACGGCTACTATACGGTGACCATTGAGAAAGGCGGTGCACAGCCGGCCATGCCCGCTGCGGGCGGCGCCGTGCCGAAGAACAAAACCCTCATCATGTTCAGCGACGACCTCGACCGCGCCCTCGCCACTTTCGTGCTGGCCAACGGCGCCGCCGCCACCGGCCACAAAGTCTCCATCTTCTTCACCTTCTGGGGATTGAGTGTCATCAAGAAAGAGAAGAAACCCGCCGTCAGCAAGGACCTTTTCGGCCGGATGTTCTCGTGGATGCTGCCGTCGGATTCCCGCAAGCTGAAACTTTCGAAGATGAGCATGTGCGGCATCGGCGACAAGATGATGCGCAACATCATGCGGAAGAAAAACATCAGCCAGCTGGAGGAACTCCGCCAGCAGGCCATGGACAGCGGCGTGGAATTCATCGCCTGCCAGATGTCGATGG
Source organism: Bacteroidales bacterium (assembly GCA_016285085.1). Classification (GTDB taxonomy): domain Bacteria; phylum Bacteroidota; class Bacteroidia; order Bacteroidales; family WCHB1-69; genus UBA1756. Next base: position 27,273 of record JAEEQA010000025.1, on the reverse strand, counting down.
ACATGATGGGCGTGAAACAAGAGGAACTCATCGACGGCGTGACCATCGGCGGCGTGGCCACCTACATGAACCGCGCCGAGGACGCTTGCGTGAACTTATTTATCTAATGCAAAATGGACAAGCAGATTATATGCAGGGTGCGCGACATCAATCGCGCCATCGCCGAACTGGAACGGCAGTTTTCGCAACGGTTTGATGTGAACATCAACGAGGCGATGCTGCTGTGTACCCTGAAGGAAAAGGGCGAACTTTCGTCGGGTGCCATTGCCGAGGCATTGGGGCTTTCCGCCTCCAATGCTTCCAAAGTAATCGCATCTTCTGAAAAGAAAAATCTTATTTCCAGAAATTTATGCAAAGAAGACAAGCGTCAGATGTTCTTCTCCCTCACTCCCATCGGGAAAGAAAAAATCGAAACGATGCGGAATGAACAGATTGACATACCTGAAATCCTGTTAAAATGATCAACGACTATTCATCTTTCGGCCCGGCGTATCGCAATTTCAAGGTCAGGGAAGGCGTGTTTGTCCCTGAGCCGGCAATGGATTTCCCCGGCGACAACCCGCATACGAGGATGACCCCCATTCGTGGGAAAACCAAGGACATCCAGTTTGACGAGACCTACCCCTATCTCGACCAGTCGCTGAAGTTCAAAATCTGGCACATTCTCATCTACCTCACCACTTGGCTGGTGGTTTTTCCTGTCAACCGCCTCCGTTATGGTCTCAAGATTGAAGGACGTAAGAAAATCCGCAAGAACCGCAAGCTCTTTGCGAACGGCTTGATGACCGTCTGCAACCACGTCCACCGGTGGGACATGCTGTGTGTCTTGCAGGCCATGCGCTACCGCAAGGCGTGGATTCCCATGTATGCGCAGGCGTTCAACGGCAAGGACGGCTTCCTCATGAAGCACATCGGCGGCATTGCCATTCCGGAAAACTACCGCGGGCTCCGGAAGTTCGACCAGGCATTGAACGAGCTGCACGACCGCAAGCAATGGTTCCACATCTTCCCTGAAAGCTGCAGCTGGTACGACTACGCGCCGCTCCGGCCCTTCAAAACCGGCGCTTTCAACATGGCCTACAAATACAATCTCCCCGTCCTTCCCATGATGATTTCGTTCCGCCCCCGCACCGGCTGGCGCAAAATTTTCAGCAACAGCGGTCCCTTGCTCACCATCCATGTGGGCGACCCCATCGTGCCCGACCTCAAGGCACCCCGAAAGGAGGAGGTGACACGGCTTCGCGACCTCGCACACAGCGCTATGCTTGACATGGCAGGCATCATCTCCAATCCATGGCCATCCACAATTGATTGACAAATTCCATCATCATGAATGCAATAATTGATCCAGTACCGGTTGAACTGCTTAAAGCGGAACTCACCAAATCCAAGAAATTGGAGGATACAAACAAAGGGCACAACGAGCTTTATATCGTTACGTGGCACGATTCGCCCAACGTGGTTACCGAGATTGGACGGCTGCGGGAACTGACTTTCCGTGAGGCCGGCGGTGCGACGGGCAATGCTTTGGATTTGGATGAGTACGACAAGATGGAAAAGCCCTATAAGCAGCTGATTGTCTGGGATCCCGACAACGAGGCGATTGTCGGCGGCTACCGTTTTTTCTATGGCGCGGATGCGGTTTTCGATGAGAACGGCCAGCCCGTGATGGCAAGTGCCCATCAGTTCCACTTTTCCCAGAAGTTCATCGACGAGTATCTGCCTTACGTTTTGGAACTGGGCCGCAATTTCGTGGTTCCGGCGTACCAGAGTTCCAAGAACGGCGCAAAGTCCCTGTATGCCATGGACAACCTTTGGGACGGCTTGGTGGCCATCATCATGAAAAACCCGAATCTGCTTTACTACTTTGGCAAAATCACCCTCTATCCTTCCTACGACCATATCACCAAAGACTTGATCTACCATTTCTTCTGGAAACATTTTGGCGACAAGGAGGAGCTCGTCCGCCCGTGGGAGGATTTGGCAATGATGCCTGCTTCCGATCCCGATTTGATGAATCTGGTATTGAATCAGGAGGATGTGATGGAGGATTACAAATTGTTGAAGATGGCGGCCAGAATGAGGGGGGTGAATGTCCCGCCCAATGTGACCGCGTACATCGCCATCACTTCCCAGATGCTCATGTTCGGCACGGCGGTCAACCGTCTGATGCACAACATTGAGGACAGCTGTGTGCTCATCCCGTTCGATGCCATCTACCATGAAAAGAAGCGGCGCCACATCGGGGCCTACATCCGTTTTCTCAACGAAAGAAGGCGCAAGAAAGAGAACCTGGATATTCCTGAAATAGAGGAACAACTGGTAGAGGACTGGCTGACGCAGCGATACCGCAAGGTGAAGCGGTTGCTCAAGAAGGCCGGCCGGAAGCTGTAGATGCTTTTTCATCCAAATGTGAAAAAATGTGAATGTTTGGATTTTTGGTGTATTTTTGCAGCCTTAATCCGACTTCAATAAATGAAGAAATTTAAAGACAAAGTCGTTTGTATCACAGGCTCTTCCTCCGGAATCGGGGAAGCCACCGCCTACCGTTTCGCGGAAGAGGGGGCTAAACTTCTTCTTATCGCCCTTGAAGAGGACAAGCTGTTGGAGGTGAAGCAGAAATGCCTTCAGCTCGGCGCTCCCGCTGTGGAAACTTTTCCCTACAATCTTGCTGATTTGGAGAACCTTCCGGCACTGATGGAACAGGCATGGAACCGTTTCGGCCACATTGACGTGATGTACAACAACGCCGGCATCAGCCAACGCACCACCGTGGCGGATACAGAAATGACCATGATCCACAAAATCATGGACATTGACTATTTTGCGCCGGTTATCATTGCAAAGACATTGTTGCCCAAGATGTTGGGGAATGGCGGCGGACAATTTGCCGTCACCACGAGCATTGCCGGCTGTTTCGGTTTCCCGTTACGCTGCGCCTACAGCTCGGCCAAGCACGCCCTGTACGGTTTCTTTGAGTCGCTGCACGCCGAATACTACGCTCAGAATGTGCGTGTTACGATTGTCTGTCCGGGCCGCGTGCGTACCAACATCTCCTTCTATGCGTTGGACAAGGGGGGCAAGCAGCACGGCAAGATGGATGCGGGGCAGGCCAACGGCATCACCCCCGAAAAAGCCGCTGACAAAATCGTGAAGGCCATTTACCGGCGCAAACGCGAGGTGTTGGTGGGCAGCACGGAACTGCTGATGGCCTACATCAAACGGTTCTTCCCTGGATTTTGCGCCCGCTTGGCTCGGAAAGTCAGTTCAATGTAATTATTTGAAATTTATCATTTTATGTTTTTAATATCAGGAATACAACAAGTCGGCGTCGGCACGGAGAATTTCACGGAATCGTGGAAATGGTATGCCGAAATGTTCCAGATGAACATCAAGATTCTGGAAGACGACACCGTGGCGGAGCGGATGCTCCCCTATACGGGAAATGCGCCGCAGAAACGGCACGCCTGCATCGCCATCAACCTGCAAGGCGGCGGCGGTTTTGAAATCTGGCAATACTCGGAACGCAAGCCGCAGCCCGTGCCGTTCACCGTACAAACTGGCGACCTCGGCATCTTCGCCATGAAAATCAAATGCCGCAATGCAGAAAAGTTCCATCAGGAACTCAGTGCCAAATACAACAAAATCAGCGCCTTGGTCGATGCTCCCGACGGCACAAAAACTTTCTGGGTGGAAGACCCGTGGGGCAACTTCTTCCAAGTGGTGGAATTTCCCTCCGTCTATCGGGATATGAAACGATTGTCCGGCGGCGCCCTCGGCGTGATGATCGGTGTCACCGACATCGAACGGTCGCTGGCCGTTTACCGCGACATCCTCGGTTACGACGAGGTGGTTTACGACAAAACCGGCACTTTCGACGACTGGTCGATGATGCCCGGCAGCGGCGAACAATACCGGCGCGTGCTGCTCACCCACAGCCAGCCTCGGAAGGGTGCTTTCTCCGAGCTTTTCGGGAAAAGCTACATTGAACTGGCAGTGGCTTTGGACCGTCAGCCCCGAAAGATTTACGAAGGCCGCTACTGGGGCGACCCCGGTTACATCCAACTTTGTATGGACGTGGTGAATATGAAAGAGTTGGGGGCATTTTGCCGGGAAAAAGGATTCCCCTTCACCGTGGACAGCTGCCCTGGCGACATCCGTTTCGACATGGGCGACGCCTCCGGCCATTTCACCTACATCGAAGACCCCGACGGCACACTCATTGAATTTGTGGAAACACATAAAATACCTGTAGTCAAAAAGTTAGGTTGGTTCATCGACCTCAAAAAACGCGATGCGACCAAGTCCCTGCCAAAGTGGCTGCTTGGTTGCCTGCGCTGGAACAAAGTGAAATTCTAAAACGAAAACAATATGGGAAATCTCTATAACCTACTCATGCAGGATGCCCGCTTCAACGATGCCATGAAAGCGTGCATGAACTGCGGCATCTGCACCGCCATTTGTCCGGCGGCGGAATTCTTCGACTACGACCCGCGCCGCATTTGCGACACCGTGCAGCGCAAGAACGAAAACGACATCGAAGAGCTGCTACGGTCGGATATGATATGGGCGTGCGGTCAGTGCATGTCGTGCCGGACCCGCTGTCCACGGGGCAACACAGCCGGCGAAATCATCCTCATTCTCAGGAAGTACGCCATCCAGCTCGGTTATGTGGACAGCACGATTCGTGAACAAGAACGGAGGATGGCTGCGGCGCAAGGTGAGAACATCCTGAAAACCGGGTACTGTGTCCATCCCGACCTGGTGGATCCAGACCAGCACCCTGAGCAAGGTCCGATTTGGAAGTGGTACACCAAGAACATCATCGACATTGCGCCCAAGCTGGGGGCCAACTACCACGGCGAGGGGCCCGGTGCACTCCGCCAGATCCGTCAAGAAAACTTGGACGAAATCCGCCGCATCTACGAAGTAACGGGCGGCATGGAACACCACAACCGTCTTCTTTCAGAAGAAGAATAAATACTTTATTTTCAAACTATTATAAACCCATAAACGCTAATTGAATGATAAATTTCGGATACTCCATAGCTTCGTCGCGGGCGGTGAACTTGGACACGTGCGATTTTGACAAACTGCACCAGTTGGAGAATCTCGCGCCCTCGTTCAAACGCTGCATGAACTGCGGTGCCTGTACCGCCACCTGCAGCGCCCAGCAGTTCACCTCGTTCAACATTCGGAAAATCAAGTCACTATACCAGCAGGCACAATATGACAAATTGGCCAAAGAGTTGGAAAAATGCATGTTGTGCGGGAAGTGCACGTTGGTATGCCCGCGTGGTCTGAACCTCCGTCCCATCATTATGAATATGCGTAAAATACTAAATAAGAAATAGTTGTATGCTGGAATATTTTCACCCCTTTGTACTCCCCTTCTTCCTCGGCGCGATCATCCTGTTCGGCATCTGCATCTGGAAATACGTGCGCTGGTACAAGCAGTTTGACCAGTTGCAGCGTGCGATTGTCCGGAAAAACCTTTTTTCGTGGAGAATCATCCCTGCCCTTTGGGAGATGTTCCGTGAAGGCATCTTGCATATCCGGATAAGCCGTAAAAACCTGGTACTCGGCTATATGCACCGAAGCATCGCCTTTGGTTGGTTCCTGCTGATTGTGGTGGGTTTCATCGAGACGCATCTCACACCGGCGAGTTCACACCCCTTCTGGATGGCCATTTTCTACCGGTTCTTCTTCCACGAGCACCAGACCTTTACGGGGGCCATGCTCTTCACCAACATCATGGACTTCCTGCTGGTCTATGTCCTTTCAGGCATTCTTCTGGCTGTCATCAAGAAGTTCTACTCCCGAATTTTGGGAATGAAAAAGACGACCAAGCACGTCGTTTTCGACCGTTTTGCAAAAGCGGCACTTTGGCTAATTTTCCCGTTACGTCTTCTTTCAGAAACACTTACCGCCACCATCTACCATAACGGCGGCTTTTTCACCCAGTTTTTGGGCGACCTGATTCCGCTCTGGTTCGCCGAAACCTTTGAAATGCTTTCGTGGACGTTGTACTCCATCGCCCTCGGCACTTTCTTTGTCAGCCTGCCCTTCTCGCGCTACATGCACATCTTCACGGAGCTGTTGCTGATTTACTTCCGCCAGTTAGGGGTGAAGGACAAAAAAGAGCGCACCGGCTACACGATGTACGAGTTGAGTGCCTGCTCCCGCTGCGGCATGTGCATCGACAACTGTCCGTTAAACAAGGAGTTGGGTATCAACACGGTACAATCCGTCTATTTCTTGCGCAATCTCCGTTACAAGCGGAACCGTCCCTACGTGGTGGACAACTGTCTGCTGTGCGCCCGCTGCGCCTCCGACTGTCCCGTCAACATCGACCTGATGGCGATACGGCAGCAGGAGCGAAACAAGGGCAAGCTGGACACGGAGGGTAACTACCACTACTTGGATAACGTCCAGCCGTTCAACGCCATCGGCGGGGTCGGTTACTTCGGCGGCTGCATGTCGCACCTGACACCCGGCATCACGGAAGCGATGAAAGCCATTTTCGAGGCGGCGGGCCAGCGTTACTGGCGCATGGACGAGGACCGGAGCATCTGCTGTGGCCGCCCGCTGCTGCAACAGGGGTATATCAATCAGGCTGCGGAACTGCGCCGGAAAGTCACCGACCTCATCCGCAAGTCGCAGATTTCGATGTTGGTCACCTCCTGCCCCATCTGTTACCAGACGTTCAAGAAAGACTACAAGCTGAAAATCCCGGTATTGCACCACACGGAATACATCGCCCGCCTCATCCAGGACGGCAAAATCAAGGTACGCAAAGACGACCTGAAGACGGTCTATCACGACCCGTGCGAGCTGGGACGCGGCTGCGGCATCTACAAGGAACCGAGGCAGATACTGAAGAACGCCACGCATTTGGTGAAGGCCAAGCAGGAGAAAGAGGACTCCCTCTGCTGCGGCATCAACCTCGGCGACACCGTGATCGACATCGAACAGCAGAAGGTGATCCGTGACGCCGCCGTCGCCAATCTGCTCTACAAAAAACCGGACCTCATCGCCACGGCCTGCCCGATGTGCAAGAAGGCCTTCTGCAACGCCACCAACCTGCAGGTGAAGGACATTGCGGAAATCGTACAACAAAACCTGATTAAAAAGTAAACACTATGGAAAAACGATACTGGAACGAATATCAGAAGGAAATCGCTGACGACCACTATTTTTACGAAAGAAGCTGCATCAGGCAGACCTTTTTCCCAGGTTCGGAGGCGGCGTTCCTGCGAATGATGCGGGAAGTCTTGCACAAGGACATTTACGACGAAGAAAATGCCCACACCTGCACGGGCATCGGCTACCACAGTGACTTTGTGCCGCTGGAAACCACAATGACGGTGGTGGCGCGGCTTTTCGCCTTGATGACCGCAAAGGGTTACACCAACTATGTGCCGTCGTGTGTCACCTCGTTCGGCATTTTCTCGGAGATGGTGGAGATGTGGGAACATCATCCTGAACTGTTGGAAAAGACCCGCGAGAACCTGTACAAGGCGACGGGACGCGAGTTCAAAATTCCGGAAAACATCGCCCACCCGTCGGATATCATCTACAAGAATCGGGAGGAGCTGAAGAAGAGCATGAAGTACCAGCTGGTTAACCGGTTCACCGGCAAGCCGTTGCGGGTGGTGGAGCATGTGGGCTGCCACTATGCCAAGATTTTCCCGGAGAAGGGTGTGGGGAAATCGGAGTTCCCGTATGTGCTGGCGGGCATGATCGAGTCGTGGGGCGGGGAGGTGCTGGATTATCCCGAACGCCGGCACTGCTGCGGTTTCGGATTCCGCCACTATCTGCTTCAGGAGAACCGCGGCTATTCCGTCGCCAACACGAAGAAGAAGTTCGAATCAATGGAGCCGTACGAACCCGACTTCATTGTCACCAACTGCCCCGGCTGCGCCATGTTCATGGACAAGTGGCAATATACGATTGCGGAGATGGAAAACAAGACCTTCGACAAGGATGGGTATGGAATTCCAGTGCTGACCTACGAGGAGATGGCGGGACTTCTGCTCGGTTACGACCCGTGGCAGTTGGGGTTGCAGCTGCATCAAGTGCAGTCGGAGAACCTGATGAACAAGATCGGTATCAAGTATAACCCCGACGAGAAGTACTGTGGAGTGGACGGCAAGATCCTCCCCTCCCCCGAAAAGCCGAGGGTGCTGAAGCAATAACCACTGTTACTCCGCATTCCCTCTGATACATCTGACATAAGAAAATGCGCCTTGCCGTCTTTCTACCGTGATGGCTGCTCCCTTTTGTTTTTCAAAGCATACAAATACATACGATGCATTTTCTGATTGGGGCGATTGTGCAATCCAAAATTGAGTAACTAAGGAAGTCTTGGGTGTACGGAACAGTGACAAGTGGCTGGCATCATATATTTCTTCGGGGTAGGCGGGATTTGTATAGGAGTCGTAGCAGTCCTGCAACAGCATTTCTTGTAAAGGCACATTCGTTCCTCCAAAAAGACTAAACACACCAATAGGAGGATAGGGTTCCACTTCGGAGCTATACAAATCACACACGGCCCTTAGCATATCCCATATTTCCTCATATTGGGGAAGATGCCAGCCTTTGGGACAGATTCCTCTGATGCGCCTTTCAACATTAAAGATGGATCCTTCTGTAATCATCGTATCCAATGCGGCTCCCCATGTATAGACAGATCCGTAATAGGCTATCGTATTGGGGTCAAATGCATTGCTTGAATTATTGTAGGCGACATATCGCATCCTTTTAAAAGAGGAAGAGTTTTGGGCTACCAAATCAATATTCGACAAAGGTGTACGGCGTGTCCGAAGGTTTTGCCTTATCCAGCACTGGTTTCCAATCTGTGTGACGGCATACCAGTTCCCTTCGTGGTCAGATACAGAATCAACGTGCCACACGCCATCTTCAAGATGGGCACTTTCATTTGCCCACACTGTATCCGCGGCAATACAGGAAAGTTTTTTCTTGCCGACATACACCTCCTTGCGCAACTCACACCCATAGTTGTCCGTACACTCCACCGTATAATAACCTGTGGGGAGTTTGACACTGTTTGTGGTGGCTACAATATCCCTGTTCCCATTCAGCCAACGAATGGAGGCTATATTGGTCGTTGTCGCATCTGCCGTGTTCAGGAACTCATTGGTGCACACATAAAAAGATGAAGTTCCCACTTGGGGAGATATAATCTGCGTATAGGTGGCCGTCAATGTATCCCGTCCGTAAAAAGCAGCCACTACTACCTCATAAGTCCCTTGCGTACTGTACAAAACATCGAAAACCGAGTCGTTCCCAGACATGGCTCCCGCGGATGTTGTCCATCTATACTGGTACAACGGTTTGTGGGCATCCGTACCCGACAACTGCGCCCTATAGGTGAGCGTATTCCCTCCCGTACACAAAGCGACTGTCGGATTCCCGCTCGCCTCAATAGTCAGGGTGAGATCGGACGGGGTATGGACCCGAAGACACACCGTATCGGAGAAACGCCCGTTGGTCAGAATCGCCTGGACAAAATAGTCGGTGGCAGGAGCGAGCCCCGAAAACAGCACGTCTGCCGACGACCCCACAATGTTGGAAAGCGTTCTCACAGCCGCCGTGTCCTGGTAACCTTCATCGGCAAAGGCGACCACAGCCCCATGCAAAGGAGCCCCTCCATTGTCTGCAATTTTCACTGTGACATCCACACTGACGGGAGTGATTGTATTTGTCAGAAGTGTATCCAAAACCGCTGGCCCCACAGCCGTATGGAACGAAGCCACACTCCCATAGGCAGTCCCGTATGCATTGACAGCATACGGACGGACATAGTAGTCCCTGTTGGGCAAAGGTCCCGCCACCTCTACTTCAAAGCTTCCGATTGTACCCGGAACTTCCACCCGTTCCGAAGAGGAGAAGTCCGCATGGGTGCCATACTCAAAGCCCCTTGACAGTACCGGATACCAGCCGTCAAAAGAAACCGTTGCATAGAAAAGAGCCGCATTATCGGAAGCCATCCGCATGGAATCCAAAACCACCAACGGCGGATAGTACAGTATCTGACCGTTACGGCTTAAACGAGGATACTCGACCTCGCCCCCATGCTGGTCAAGAAAAGAGGCGTTCCTCTCCGCATTTTCCCCTGTACGGGTGACACCCGCCACCTGTGCCACCGAATATCCGAAGGACAGCACGACAAAACACAAAAAAGCACAGATTCTATTGCACATGGCTTCTCCTATTTATGATGATAGTAAAACTGTATTCTGTCGCCTTCCACCAGCTCCTTGCCGCCATTAAAACTTGGCAGATAGGTGAGTTGCCGATTGACCACGGTATAGGCACTTGCACTCACACAAACGCCGTTGATATAGAGGATGGCAGCCATTTCCGACAGTGGCTCGGCACCAAGCAGGAAGAGGTTTGTCGGCACAGCGGGAACGGTCCACTCCTCCATTGCCGTCGTGACGGAGTGGAGGTCAGCCAATGCGGCCATTATGCCGGCCAAGGTGCCTTCATAGTCCGGCCGTGTCACGTAGCTTGCGAGCGTGTCCGTCAGCCCCGATGTGGTGACGTAGTGCGCGAGCGTGTCCAGAAGGCCCGCGGCGACGGCCGCGTAACGGCCCAGTGAATCCGACAGCTCCGGCCGTGTCACATAACTCGTGAGCGTGTCCGTCAGCCCCGATGTGGTGACGTAGTGCGCGAGCGTATCACGGAGGGCATCGGCAGAAACGAGGTTGGTGCTGCCAAGATGCTCCTCCAGGGCCTGAAGAGGTATATGCTCCGCATAGAAAGCCATTGGAACTGCCGTTACGGGCTTGACATCCGACACAATATAGCCTCCCCGCAGTGTGATTTCGGTTCGAACCAGCGCATCACTCCACGTCACCTGTAACAAATCACCGACAGGATCCTCCCCTTCTCCCACAAGGAGAGAGATAAGGCCATTTCGGTTGCTTGTCACATGGTGGGATTCCGAATAGACGGCATTGCCCGAAACCTCATGATTATAGAAATGGATTCTGACCGATACCGAATCATTCGCGACCAGCTCATTCGAGGCATTCCGGACTACGGCCTGGTAACTGAACTTCGGTGCTGGCTGCGCCACAGTCAGCGAACATAAGAAAACGGCGAACAAAAATGTCAAAACTCTTTTCATATTTATGGTTTTAGTGGTTTCAGTCCTTGGCGCAACGGACACTGCATCCGTTACTTTTATTGAGAGAAGTGAATTCAAAATCTCCGCACAAGTAGGGCAAGTACCCTGCCGTGGCTACTGTCTGAGCGTCATTGTCTGCACTCCACAAATAGGCATACGCTCTCAGGTATTCATTACGGTTGAGGGCGGCATTGTGCAAACCTCCCGGCACGATGGAAAACCGGCTTGCGTCGTTCGGCGCCTCCCCAATCCACAAGCCGTCTGTAGCCTTCAACGCTGCCCCGTCGTACAGTTGCAGTGCCGACATCTCGACAGTGGTCGGAATGTGCCAACCTTCTGGACAAACGCCCTGCACCTCACCCTCTGCATTGGCGGACGGAGGAAAAGAACTGTTTTCTTCAATTCCCATTGCCGAATACCAGCTGTAGAGCCGTCCATAACGCTGCAGGGTTTCAACCGTGTCGGGGAATTGGGGAGCCCGATAAATGTCGGCAACGGGAATCTCGTCGCCGCTACCGGCATAATGGCGCGAATAGACATTCTCCCTCATCCAGCAGTCCACGCCGACACGCACAGTTTCATAGACATTTCCGTCGCCGTCCACCGCCGTGAAACCGTCTCCGCAGGGAGGAAAGTCTGCCCGCACATTCTGTACGCAATGGAAGGTATCGCCACCGGCCACCAGAAGCCACGACACCTGTCCCGAAGTTCCGACAACAAGAAGGGGCGGGGCATCCGAGGCGACGGACAAACCCTCTACCGAAGGCGTTACCGACACACCCTCCGCTGGGAACGGCACGGCTGCGACCCCATACGGAGCCGTCGTCAGGTAGTCGGAAGGACAGGCTATTGCATAGACCATCCGGAAGATCACACTGTCACAGCCGTGGGAGCTATACAGGGAATCCACACTCGCACCGGCAATATGGCCGCCAAGATCGCTTTCAGACAAGAGCAACGTGTCATACGTCACCGACCTGGGATAGACCCAAAGCCGGTGCACAAAGACACTGTCATACCCCTCTCGCGCATGGGGCACATACTTTCGGGCAACATATAACCCCTCCTCCAGAGTATCCCCATAAACGATTCCAAAATTGTCATAGCCTACTCCGGCACACGCATCGTCCACCACCGTATCCTGCAATAAATACCCTTGCTCAACCCCTTCGCTCACCCATATTTCAATAGAATATTGACGATAAAAAGGCTGTCCGAGAGTGTAGGAAATCCCATCGGAATTCCCATGAAGAGCAGAAAAGCCCGACTGCGCCCACCCCCTCGGAAGCAGCCCTGAAAACAACATCATCAATATTACTACGTAATACCTTCTATCTTTTAAACGGTTGGTTCGCATTGTTTTTTCCATCAATTTTAGCGAGGCAAAAATACCACCATCCATATTCCATTTCTATATTTGTTAATAAATATTGAATTAAAATTTTATATCATTTTCAATTAGTAATTTAAAATGTTTATAAAAATAAAAGTTTTCAACATTTTAACATTTTAAGATAATTAGATTCTTAAAAACGCTGTTTTTGCAGAATGAAAAATCTGAAATTCCGTTCGTACGGGTATTTTTACTAATTTTGCCGCCTTAAATCTATTTGTGAAATACTTGCTCACAAGGGGCATACAAATTCAACAACCAATCTAATGCAAGCGCAAAAGACCACCCATTCAACAAACAAAAATCAAGGGAAAAAAGGAGCGGAAAAAAATCAAAAACAGAATTTTTGGGATATCTTCACCCGCATCACCCAGCATAAGATCGTCATTGGAATTCTTTTAGCCATTGTTTCCTTCGTCTTCTTTTCCAACTACTCTTCTATTTACGACAAGAAGGTGGACCTGAACGGGGACAACATTTATTACTACTCATTGGGAAAGGCTCTTAACCAAGGCGACGGCTATTCCACCATCATTTTTCTGGAAAAGAAACCCCACTCGCACTTCCCTCCCGGCTATCCGTATTTCATTTCCAAATTGATAAAAGTCTTTCCCGATAACATCCAGACTGTTAAAAAGGCGAATGGCGTATTGCTGTACTTGAGTGTCGTCTTACTCTTTTTTGTCGTCAATAGCACCACGAAGAACTCCATCCTTGCATTCTGTGTCGCATGCCTGTCCTCGATGCACAAGGAGTTGTTGCGGTATGCGACCATCATGATGAGTGAACCCCTCTTCATTTTCTTGACATTGCTCGCCATATTTTTGGCTATCCTATTGGTTAACAAAGATAAATGGGGATTGAAATACTGGGTGTTCTGGGTGCTCTTCGTTCTGTATGGGGCGACCATAGCCTATGCTTACCTTGTCCGCACGATGGGACTTTCCCTTATCCTCGCCTTGGTTGGCTGGTTGGGAATCTTCTCCATCTGGTCGCTTATCCGCTGGCGCAAAGCCGTCAAAAAAGCGGATGAGGAAAATATCCTTCCCTACCGTCAACAGTTTTGGAAAAGCGCCCTGCTCTGTCTGCTGACCGTGGTAGCCGTCGGTACGGCAAAACTATCATGGGACACACGGAACAAGAATCTTGGCCTGTCTTCCAACGAGTACGAAGCAATCTTCTTCAAAAAAGCCAACAACGGGGACATGGAAGGTTTGGAAGACTGGAAGGCCCGTATAAAAAGCAACACCTCCAACTTCATCACCCAGTGGATTCCCGAGGCAACCTATATGAAAGCTCCTGTGGAAAAAGACCACAAGCGCACCACCAGCGAATGGATTTGGGGATGCCTCCTCATTGCCGTGATGATTGGAGGATGTCTCTATGTGAACAAAGGACGGTTGCTCATGCTCTTTTATGTGGGGCTGACCGTCGGTGTACTGATACTCTATCCCGAATGGTATGCAGGGGTACGCTACATTGTTCCCATTATACCTGTCCTTATCTTTTTATTTCTCAATGGATTATCGGCAATTACTTGGTGTATTTACAAGATTTTCCGAGTGAAGGTCTCGCCCCTGTTGCCGCAGGCGCTGCTGGTGCTCCTGATAACATTCATCAGTCTTGTTCCGAAATACACAGAGGCTCAGAAGATGTACCGTGAAAACGCCCGGATGGCTTCGTGGTTCTCCATCAAGGACATCAACGCCCGCAATTATCTTGAGGCCTCCCGCTACCTCGGCGACAGCATCCAGGGTAATGTCCGTGCCGTCTGCCGAAAACCAGAAATCACTTATATGTTCTCCAACTATCTGGCTACAAACAACTTCCCGCCGTACGCCGAACCCGATGCCATCTATGATATGCTCCGCCGCGACAGCATCAACTACCTCATTGTTGACAACTGGTTCCGTCACGCCTATGTGACCCTCTATCCCTGCATCCAAAAGTACCCCGAAAAATTCAAAGTAGTCAAGAAATACGGCGACGTTGATACCGTCCGAAAGATCAACCCCACCTACATTTTTTACTTTAATGATGAATGGGGCTATACCGGCGATATGAAAGACGGTGTGAGAGAGGGCAAGGGAGTCCTCAAAATGCAGGACGGCCGGACGTACGAAGGCGAATTCCAGCGCAACCTCCCGAACGGCATCGGCACCATATACGACTCCACCGGCAGAAAACTGGTGACGGGCTACTGGCAAAACGGTGCGCTCACCCGCGTCGTTGGAATGTAGCACCTTTATGAACTAAATCGTATATTTGCCCCTTTGTAAAAAACAAGAATAACCAACATAAATTATTGATAATATGGAACTTATTTCAAGAAGAGTAAGCACAATGGCTCCGTCGGAAACCCTTGCTATGACACAGATTGCCCGCGAGCTGAAAGAATCCGGAAAAGACGTTATCAGCCTCAGCATCGGCGAACCCGACTTCAACACTCCCGAAATCGTAAAAGAATCTGCCAAACAGTCGATTGACGAGAACTGGACACACTACCCGCCCGTGGCAGGCTATCCTGAATTAAAGAAAGCCATCTGCGCCAAATTCAAGAGAGACAACAACTTGGACTACACCCCCGACCAGATTGTGGTTTCCACCGGAGCGAAACAATCCATCTATCAAGTGATGATGGCCCTGGTGAATCCCGGCGACGAGGTGATTATCCCCGCCCCCTTCTGGGTATCCTATAAAGCCATTGTCCAACTGGCTGAAGGAAAGTCCGTTTACATCCAGACCCAAATTGAAAATGACTTCAAGGTGACGCCGGAACAACTTCGCGCTGCCATCACTCCGAGAAGCAAGGTCTTGATTTTCAGCAGTCCTTCAAACCCGACTGGAATGCTCTACTCCAAAGACGAGTTGAAAGCCCTTGCCGAAGTTCTCCGCGACTATCCCGACATCATCGTCGTGGCCGACGAGATTTACGAGCACATCAACTTTGAAGGAAAACACGAAAGCATGGCGCAATTCGACTGGATGAAGGAACGCACCGTCACGGTTAACGGCGTGGCCAAAGGTTTCGCCATGACCGGCTGGCGTATCGGCTTCATCGGCGCACCTCTCGCCATTGCAAAGGCTTGCAACAAGTTGCAGGGACAAGTAACCTCCGCCACCTGCTCCATCGCACAGCGCGCCACCATCACGGCTATGGAAATGGACCCGGCCACTTCGGAGGACATCATCACCATGCGCAACATCTTCATGAAACGTCGCGACATGGTTTATGAGCTGCTGCAACAGGTCCCCGGTTTCAAAGTGCGTCTGCCCAAGGGTGCCTTCTACTTCTTCCCGGAAGTGTGCAGCCTGTACGGCAAGAACGCTCCTGCGGATTCCATTTTTGCGGAGAAATACGGCAAGACCGCCATCGAGAACTCCACCGACCTCTGCATGTACCTCCTGTACGATGCGAATGTCGCTCTGGTACAAGGCATTGCTTTCGGCGACGACCGCTGCATCCGCCTCTCGTATGCCACTTCGGAAGACAAACTGAAGGAGGCCGTCCGACGGATCAAAGCCGCCGTTGAAAACCTCAAATAACCCACGTTCAGATGGAACGGCAGATTTCCGGCACAGCCTATTTCGCCTCCGACTTCCATTTCGGAGTGCCCGACCGCGAGAGCAGCCTCCGGCGGGAAGAGGCGGTTATAAGATGGCTTGACCGGATTTCCGCCGATGCCGACCATCTGTTTCTGCTGGGCGACATTTTCGATTTCTGGTTCGAATACCGCGACGTTGTGCCGAAAGGCTATTTTCTTTTCTTTTCCAAATTATTGGAAATGAGAAGAAAAGGCATTGAGATTTACTATTTCACCGGAAACCACGATATGTGGGTCGGTGACTATTTCGAGAAAGAACTCGGGATGGAGATTTTTCGTTCGCAGCAGGTTTTCGTCATCAATGGAAAACGTTGCGTGGTGGGTCACGGCGACGGGCTTGACCCGAAAGACAAAGGCTATCTCCTCATCAAGAAAATCTTTGCCTTTCGTCCCAACATTCTGTTATACGGTGCGTTGCCACCAAGATGGGCTTTTTCCATTGCCCGGAAATGCTCCCATACAAGCCGCAAAAAAACCGGCCGCGAGGATTTCCACAAAGAGGACGAGGACATCATGGTGAACTACATCCTTGACTACCTGCAAAAGGATGCCAACGTGGACTTTTTCATTTTTGGGCACCGACACCTTCCCTTGAAAATACACATCGAGAACGCCGTCTATTTCAATACCGGCGACTGGCTCACCCACAACTCCTACCTGCGGGCCTCACTAGAATCATTTGATTTACTTTACGATAAATAACAAACAAACCAACATGAAAAAAACCTTTTTGGGCATCATCCTCGCCCTTTTCCTGTTCCCCATTTTTGCGGAAAACATTCCCACCGGACAACTTGTTTCGTTGGGCGTCAATGCTTACCAACAACGCTGCTCCATCGGTACGGAAGTGGCATTGAAAAACGTTGAATTCCTTACGGAAGAGGGCGATACGCTGATGGCACTCCTCCATTTCCAGAACGGGGGGTTCCTGTTGATAAGTGCGGACAATGCCACCCTTCCGATTCTCGGCTATTCCACTACCGACGACCTTCCGTTGGACAACATCGCCCCCGCCACGCGCCAGTGGATTGACAGCTACAAGGAGCAGATTTCCTACATCCAGAAACAGGGAATTCCCGCCACCGAGGAAATTTCCGCCCAGTGGCAATCGCTGGAAAGGGGCATCAAAGCCACCCGCTCGGTCGTGGTGGACGCACTGATTACGGACAAATGGAACCAGTCGCAGTACTACAACGACCTCTGTCCCGCCGACAGCGACGCTCCTTACGGATACGGCGGCCATGTGCCGTGCGGCTGCGTCGCCCTCGCAATGGCAATGGTCATCCACTACTACCGCTACCCCGAAACCGGACAGGGCAGCCATGGATACTATTCAAACTATGGCTATCACAGTGTCAATTTCGAACAGCAGACCTACAACTACAACGTGATGCCCTATAGCATATCCAAAAAGAACAACGAAGTGGCCAAACTCATCTATCATTGCGGAATTGCAGTGGAAATGAACTACGAGCCTGATGGTTCCGGCGCACAGACCGAGGACACAAAAAATGCCTTGAAAAACTACTACAAATATGCCAATGATATCGATTCCAAGTCACGCGAGGGCGGAGGCTGGGGAGGCTGGGGCAACAACGGCTACACAGACGAGCAATGGATTGGTCTTCTGCAAAGCAACTTAGACCAAAACTATCCTGTCATTTACTCCGGTTATACCGACGACTGGGCGGGACACGCTTTCATTTGCGACGGGTACGATGACGCCAACCTCTTCCACTTCAACTGGGGTTGGGGCGGCTCCGGAAACGGCTACTTCAACATCAACAATCTCAACTCGGGCAACGGCACCTACAACACTGGGCACCGCATCGTCTGCAACATCCATCCGCCCACCAATGTCTATCCGACCTACTGCGCCGGGACAACCATCAATGCCACGGCAGGTTCCATAGAAGACGGTAGTGGACATCTTGATTATCAAAACAATACAAACTGCACTTACATCATTGCCCCCACCAACGGCAAGACCGTCACCCTTACGATGGCATACCTGAACACCGAAGAGAACGCCGACTTCGTCCGCATATACGATGGCGATCCCAACAACGGCGGCGTCCTGCTTCACGAATTTTCCGGAAATGAGTACAACCCGTCGGAAAGCTTCATCTCCTACACGGGTGTGGCCTATGTAACCTTCCAGACCAACGGCAGCGTGACCGCCCCTGGGTGGAAACTCCGCTTCACCGCCAAACGCAACACCACCTGCACCTCTGGATCGTTCGAGGAACCGTCAGGCAGCTTCTCCGACGGCAGCGAGGAAGACGAGTATGCCTCCGACGCCAACTGCCGCTGGATCATTGCCCCGCAAAATGCCTCATGGGTCCGCCTCAATTTCAACGAGTTCGACATCAGTGACGAGGACTTTGTCAATGTTTATAAGGGAACTTCCACCAGCAACTTCACCCTCATCGGCACCTACAGCAATGCCACGCCCCCTCCCTCCTCCATCACCAACACCAACGGAGGCACGATGAAAGTGGAATTCAGAAGTGACTGCTACATTCAAAGAAGCGGATTCTCCGCTGAATGGACTTCCGATGGAACAGACAGCCAGACTTCCGTTGCTGACCAAAAGAGCCTTGATTTTGAGACATTTCCAAACCCTGCCAACACGTCTGTCGGCATTATCGTTCCGAGAAATTTCAAAGACGGGAAGGTGCGAATCACCGACATGTCCGGACGCACCGTCCTGAATCAGGAACTCGACAGCAACGGCGAAATCACCACCCTTTCCACTGAAAACCTCAACTCCGGTGTCTACCTGATCACACTTTACAACCAAAAAGAAATTTCCTCCAAGAAACTGATCATCAAACACTAATGAACAGCCGCCACTTCTGGTTTCCTCCTGTACTTGCCTTTCTCTCGGGGATTGTGGTCGCTTTTATTCTTTTCAAAAGACTACAGCCCAAAAGCCATTTTGCCAGCCCCTCCAACTATGGAAAATTTGGCGAAGTGATGGACTATATCCAAAACTATTATTTTGATACCATTGATAATGAAAAACTTATAGAGGTTACTCTTGCAACCATGCTGGAGAATCTGGATCCCCACTCTGCATACGCCACGGCAGAGGAGAACAAACGGCTGACCGAATCGCTGGGCGGTGCGTTCGAGGGTGTGGGCATCCAGTTCAACATTATGAACGACACCGTGATGGTGGTGCAGGTGGTGAGCGGCGGTCCCTCTGAAAAGGCAGGCATCCGTGCCGGCGACCGCATCGTTTCGGTCAACGACAGCACAATTGCCGGAAATGGCATCACCAACGATCAGGTTTTCAAACTATTGAGAGGAAAGAAGCACTCTAAAGTCAAGATCGGCATCCACCGACCAGGATTCCCTGACACCTACTTTTTTGACATCACCCGCGACGTGATTCCCACCTATACGCTCGATGTCGCCTATATGCTGGACGCAACGACGGGCTACATCAAAATCAACCAGTTCGGGGAGAACACCTACAACGAATTTTTGGACGCAGTTTTCGGGCTGAAAAACAAAGGTATGGCTTCGTTGGTGCTGGATTTGCGCGGCAACAGCGGCGGATACCTCGGCACCGCCATCAATCTGTGCGACGAGTTCCTCCCGAAAAACGACCTCATCGTCTATACCGAAGGCCGCAACATGCCGGAGAACAAGATTTACGCCACCGCCATCGGCAATTTCGAAAAGGGGAGTCTGGTGGTGCTCATCGACGATTTCAGCGCCTCCGCCAGCGAAATCGTGGCGGGTGCCGTACAGGACAACGACCGCGGCTGGGTGGTCGGGCGCCGCTCGTTCGGAAAAGGCCTGGTACAGCAGCAGTTCGTCCTTTCCGACAGCTCCACTATCCGCCTCACCGTGGCCCGCTACCACACCCCCAGCGGACGATGCATCCAACGGAACTACGACAACGGCACCGACAACTACTACGGCGACCTGCTACGCCGCTATGAGGCAGGGGAAATGGACAATGCCGACAGCATCAAGTTCGACGAGAACCTTCAGTACAAAACAAAGAAAGGCCGCACCGTCTATGGCGGCGGCGGCATCATGCCCGACTTCTTCGTTCCCCTTGACCGTGACAGCAATGCAATGGCCTTCAATGAGATCTACAATTCCGGACTGCTGATTGAGTTCACCTTCAATTACGCCAATGAACACAAGTCCGAAATTTTACGGCAATATCCTGCAGCAGAGGATTTTGTTTCCAAAATGACGGTTTCCGAGGCAACTGTCAATCAGTTTATGCAATTTTACCAAAACAAAGGACGCAAGATTCCCACGATGAACTCCACCAGCCAAAAAGAACTCCGTTTATGGCTTAAAGCATTTATCGGCAGAAATATCTATGAAGAGAACGGATTCTATCCCGTCATCAACTCCACTGACAAAACCATTTTAAAAGCACTTGAAGTCATCAACAAAAAATAATTTTTTACACCTATCTAAATGTAAAATGAAAAAAATCGTCATCCTTACCCTGATCTGCCTTGTCTGCACAAGCATCCATGCTCAAAACAAAGACCAAACCTTCACGATTAAAAACACTTCATTCACAATGAAATATGTGAAAGGTGGCACCTATATGATGGGATATACTTCCGAGCAGGTGCATGGAGTGGCCAACGAAAGACCTGCCCACAAAGTCACCGTCAGCGACTTTTACATAGGAGAGACCGAAGTGACGCAGGAACTATGGCTTGCCGTGATGGATTCGGCACCCTCGACCAACGGCGGTTGGACAGAAGAGTTCGGACTTGGCGACGACTATCCGGCCTATCGTATCAGCTGGAACGATGCCCTGAAATTCATCAAGAAGCTCAACGAACTGACAGGCAAGACATTCCGTCTTCCTACAGAAGCGGAATGGGAGTATGCCGCACGCGGTGGCTATAAAAGCCTAGGGTACAGATACAGCGGCAGCAACAACATTGGAGAAGTGTCTTGGTACGATGACAACAGTGCCGGCATGGTGCATCCCGTAAAGTTGAAAAAAGAGAATGAACTCGGTTTGTACGATATGAGCGGCAACGTGTGGGAGTGGTGTCAAGATTGGTACGGAACATATAGCAGTGAGTATCAAAAAGATCCGAAAGGGCCATCCAGCGGAACCTACCACATTGACCGCGGCGGGGCGTGGAACCGCAACCACAAATACAGCCGTGTCACCGCACGCTGCTACGACGATGCAGGCCTCCGCAATAAGAACCTTGGGTTCCGCCTCGCCTTGGTGCCGTAATCACCTACACCTCAGCGTCAGCACGCAGATTTCCGGCCACGCGCCGAAACGGAACGGGATATTGCCCCCGACACCGGTCGAGACAAACAGTTGCTGTCCACCCTCTTCGTATTGTCCGCCCCACTCGGGGTATTTCAACCGCACAGGCGTGAGATTCCCGATGCGGAATTGCATGGCATGTGTGTGCCCCGAAAGGGTCAGCGGGATATCAGTGTCGGGCAGCACCTCCATCCGCCAGTGGGAGGGATCGTGCGAAAGCAGAATGACAAACGTGCTGTCTGACAATCCGTTCATTGCCTTCGGAAGACTCCCGAAATGCGGAAACGGCGGTCTCCCTATATTCTCCACCCCGACAATGGCGATGCGGCTGCTGTCGCGTTCCACCACGCGGTGCTCGTTCAGCAGGAGCTGCCACCCCAACTTGCGCTCATTGGCCTTCAACGCCTCCTGCTCCCGCTCAATCACATCCATCTGGTTGTGATGGCTGTAGTAGCAATAGTCGTGGTTGCCGAAGATGGACAACACGCCATCGGGTGCGGAAAGCGACGAAAGAAGAGGAATGAACGGCTCCACCTCGGCGGCTTCGGAATTGACCAAATCGCCCGTAAAGACAATCATATCGGGCTTTTGCGCCATCACCTCCGCAACTACACGTGCCACGAAAGAGGTGTCCTTCCCAAATGTACCAATATGAAAATCTGACAGTTGCACGATACGATAACCGTCAAATTCCTGGGGAAGGTTGGAAAAAGTCAGTGTCTGCTCATTCACCACCAGCTTTTTCTGTCCGACCGTGCTTCCGTAAATCATCACGACAAGGGCAACAAAAGTGCAAGCAAGCGAAACGGGCAATTCCACCCTCTCCGCCCCTTTCCAAAAGATGCGGATCAGCCGGAAAAGGATGGACACAGCCATAAAGACCAGCTTCGGCAGCGCTATACATATTAATATATAGAAGAACGCCTTGGAGAGCGGCAACGCTGGGATATTGGTGCCCCAAAAGACCAGCGCACACAGAATGGCCACCAGTGTTGGCAGCCAGTTCAACAGCCGCCACGGCCATTTTTTTTTGCGCAGGAAAACAAAACGGACGTATATGTCCGGCAGTAAAAGTATCGAAAAAAAGATAACCGCAAAGATTTTCATCGTCAAAAATATGGGCTGCAAAAATACACGGATTTTCCGAAAAACGCCGAAATTGATTTCCGATTTCCACGAATCCACCGTATTGCCGGTGTCCTTGTTCATAACTTTGCGGTATCACGATTAACAATTTTCATGGGCAAAAAAAGAACAGAAAAACCAATCTTCCTCACAAACAGCGAATCTTTTGAGCACGAAATTTACAAAAATTTCCATTTTAATAAAATTTTAAAAAGTTTTCAACAAATCTTGAAATTGATAAACAACCTATTGTACTTTTGCCGCGTTAAAATTAACCATTAAATAAAAGAATTAAAGCAATGTTGATCCGTACACACAGTTGTGCACTGATGGGGGTGGCGGCAGTTCCCATCACGGTGGAAGTGAACATCGAAATTGGCGTGGGCTACTTTTTGGTGGGTTTGCCCGACAATGCCATAAAGGAGAGCCAGCACCGAATCGACACGGCGCTGCGGAACTACAACTACAAGATACCGGGGAAGAAGATCATCATCAACATGGCGCCGGCGGACATACGGAAGGAGGGGGCGGCCTTCGACCTCACGCTGGCGGCGGCCATCCTCATCGCCTCCGGACAAATCAACGGGAGCGACAAGGTGGAAGACTACTATATTATGGGGGAACTTTCGTTGGACGGGACGTTGCAGCCGGTAAAGGGGGCGCTGCCCATTGCCATCGAAGCCAAACGGCGCGGAAAGAAAGGGGTGATTCTGCCCGCCGCCAATGCCCGGGAAGCCGCCATTGTGGACGGCATCGACATCCTCGGCGTGGAAAACATCAAGCAGGTGATTGACTTCTTCCACGAGGGCATCCCCATCGAACCCACCCGCATCAACATACAGGAAGAGTTCCAAAAAAGCCTGAACAACTATGAATTCGACTTTTCCGACGTGAAAGGACAGGAGAACATCAAACGGGCGCTGGAGATTGCCGCGGCGGGCGGGCACAACGTCATCCTCATCGGGCCACCCGGCTCCGGAAAGACGATGCTCGCCAAGCGGCTGCCTTCGGTCTTGCCACCACTCACACTGGATGAGGCTCTGGAAACCACCAAAATCCACTCTGTTGCCGGCAAGATGAGCCGGTACGCCTCCCTGATTTGCGTCAGGCCCTTCCGAGCGCCACATCATACGATAAGTGATGTGGCCTTGGTAGGTGGCGGCCAACATCCGCAACCCGGGGAAATCTCGCTCGCGCATAACGGAGTGCTCTTCCTTGACGAACTCACGGAAATGAACCGCGCCACCCTCGAAGTGCTGCGCCAGCCGCTCGAGGACCGCTGCATCACCATCTCACGCTCCAAATACACGGTGGATTTCCCCGCCTCCTTCATGCTGATTGCCGCCATGAACCCGTGCCCATGCGGCAACTACAACAACCCGAAAATTCCGTGTACCTGCGCGCCCGGCGTGGTGCAGAAGTACCTCAGCCGCATCTCCGGCCCCTTGCTCGACCGCATCGACCTGCACGTGGAGGTAAAACCCCTCAGCAACGACGAACTCCTGACGAAGGCGAAGGGAGAGCCGAGCGCGAGTGTGCGCGAACGCGTGGTGCGGGCCCGCAACATCCAGGCCGAACGGTACCGCAACTGCCCCGACATCCACTGCAACGCACAGGTCAACACAAAGCTGTTCCACCAGTACTGCGCCATCGACGAGGGGTGCAAGGCGCTGATGAAGCAGGCGATGGACCGGCTGGGGCTCTCCGCCCGCGCCTACGACCGCATCCTCAAGGTGGCCCGCACCATCGCCGACCTCAACGCCAGCCCCGACATCACCGCCGAACATTTGAGCGAGGCCATCAATTTCCGCAGCCTCGACCGGGACAGCTGGGGAAGATAGAAACGTTTGCTGAACAATACAATAATTTCACTGATAATACGTTATATAAAATGAAAACAAAATCCCCTAACCCTTTAAATCCAATATTATGCCAAACAAAAAATCTTTCAAATCAGATTTGGAGAGAAGAAGGTTCATCTTCTTTTCTATCGGGTGCATAGCCGCCCTCTCGTTGTCATGGGTCACACTGGACCTGCTGGCCACTACGGAAAAAACAAAAACGATAATCCGCGACGAACCGGAGACGGCGACCGTGAGCGAGTACACTCCGCCGGAAACCGACATCAAGCCGGAGGTGGAAAACAAGGCGGAAATCATCAAGGACAACACCGAAATCCTCTTCAAGATTGTGGACAATGCACAGAACCAGACCTTTGAAGGATTCTTCCCGCAAGATGTGGACCCCGACATGCCCATTTTGGATTGGGATGGTCCCGAAGTGGTGGACGCCGTGCCGGATGATGACGAACCTCTCGTCTTTGTGGAGAAAATGCCGGAATTCCCTGGCGGAAACGTGGCACTGAACGATTACCTCCGTGAGAACCTGGTCTATCCGGCACCTGCCAAGGAAGCCGGTGCACAAGGCACCGTTCTGGTGGAATTCGTTGTGGAAAGAGACGGCAGCGTAAGCAACGCCACCGTGAAAGTGTCGCAGTTTCCCGCCCTGGACGAAGAGGCCTTGCGCGTGGTCCGCTCCCTCCCGAAATGGAAACCCGGCGAAGCCAACGGACGCAAAGTGCGTGTCTATTACAACGTTCCCATCCGCTTCAGCCTGCAATAACAACACTTGATATTTTCTCAATAATAATATTTCAAATAACGTTTATTCGTATTTAAAAAATTACTACTTTTGCACCCTGTTTTTTGGATATTAAAATCATTGTACTATGGCAAATAAGAAATCATTCAAGGCCGACCTCGAGAAGAGAAAAATCATTTTCTTCGCGCTGGGTTGCATCGTGGCTATGTCGCTGTCTTGGGTATGCTTAGACCTTCTGGCCACCACAGAAAAGGAGGTCGTCACCATCCAGGACGAACCCGAAGCCGCTACCGTTGACGAATACACTCCGCCTGAAACCGACGAGAAACCGGAGGAACAGAAACAGGAGGAAGTGCAGCAGCAAAACACCGAAATCATCCTGAACATCGTGGAAAACACCGCGAAAGCCGACTTCGACTTCAATTTCGGTCAGGACGTGACCGACGAGATGGCCATTGACGAATGGGAAGCCCCTGAAGTTGTGGAAGAGGTTGCCGCTGAAGAGCCCCCGGTACGTTTTGTGGAACAGATGCCCGAATTCCCCGGTGGCATGCCTGCCTTGAACCAATACCTCCGCGACCATCTCCAGTATCCTGCCGCCGCCCGTGACGCAGGCGCCATGGGTACCGTTCTGGTGGAATTCGTTGTGGAAAGAGACGGCAGCGTGAGCAACGCCAAAGTGGTGGTGTCACAGTTCCCCGCCCTTGACGAAGAAGCCCTCCGCGTGGTCCGCTCCCTCCCGAAATGGAAACCCGGCGAAAGCAACGGCCGTAAGGTGCGCGTTTACTACAACGTTCCGATCCGTTTCGACTTGCAATAAACGATTTCAAACAGCTATAAAAAGCGGAAGTTATTGCTTCCGCTTTTTTTATACCCCTCTCCATATCCATTTTTTGACTATCTTTGCCGCGTTTTTTGAAAACTTGGATTTATAATTAAACCTATTAAATAACAATAAGTTATGCCAAAAATTTCAACCAAAGGGCAGACGATGCCCTCCTCTCCTATCCGTAAGCTCGTCCCCTTCTCCGACGAAGCCAAGAAAAGAGGTGTCCATGTCTATCACCTCAACATCGGGCAGCCCGACATCGAGACCCCCGAGGGCGCACGCAAGGCCGTCAAAGAGTTTGACCAAAAAGTGATTGCGTACAGCCACTCCGCCGGTATCCTCTCCTGCCGCCAAAAGCTCGTCGAATACTACAAGAGCGTGAACATCGACCTTACCCCCGATGAAATCATCATGACCACGGGCGGCTCGGAAGCCATCCTTTTCGCTTTCAACAGCTGCCTTGACCCGGGCGACGAGGTCATCATCCCCGAACCGTTCTATGCCAACTACAACGGCTTCGCCATCACCTGCGGCGTGACCGTGAAACCCATCATGTCCACCATCGAGAACGGTTTCGCCCTTCCGTCCATCGAGGAGTTTGAGAAAATCATCACCCCGAAGACGAAGGCCATCATGATCTGCAACCCGAACAACCCGACCGGCTACCTCTACTCCAAGGAGGAAATCCTGAAACTGGCCGAAATCGTGAAAAAGCACGACTTGTTCCTGTTTGCCGACGAAGTGTATCGCGAATTCTGCTACGACGGTGTGCAGCACTTCTCCGTGATGGAGGTTCCGGAAATCGCCCAAAACGTTGTTCTCCTTGACTCTGTGTCAAAACGTTACAGCGCTTGCGGTGTCCGTATCGGTGCCTTCATCACCCACAACAAGGATGTGTATGCCACGGCCATGAAGTTCGCCCAGGCCCGCCTCAGCCCGCCGACCTACGGCCAGGTGCTGACCGAAGCCGCCGTCGATACCCCGCAGGAGTATTTCGATGCCGTTATCAACGACTACGTGGCACGCCGCAACACCGTGGTGAACGCCATCAACGCGATGCCCGGCTGCATGTGCCCGATGCCGAAGGGTGCATTCTATGCCGTCGCCCGCCTGCCCATCGACAACTCCGACAAGTTCTGCCAATGGCTGCTGGAGGACTTCAACCTCAACGGCGAGACCGTGATGCTGGCTCCCGCCACCGGTTTCTACTCCACCAAGGGAAAAGGAACCAACGAGGTGCGCATCAGCTACTGCCTGAAGGTCTCCGACCTCGAAAAGGCC
>JAEEQA010000104.1 GCA_016285085.1 Bacteroidales bacterium | reverse complement strand
CTGCAACTCACCGCCAACCTCGGAGCCACCTTCGGACGGCAGAGCACCACCTCCCTCAACTGGGGCAACGTTCCGGACCCGCGTCCCGACTACTACCGCAACCTCCCCAGCTACTACAAAGACGACCAAAACCTGTTCGACTACTACACCGAGCAATGGCTCACCAACGAGAACTTCCGCCAGATTGACTGGGACATGATGTACAACACCAACCAGTTGGCCGCGGAACTCGGCAACCAAGCCCTGTACATCGTGGAGAACCGTGTGATGGACCATGTCCAAGTGATGGGCAACGCCAATGTCATTGCCGACCTTTCCAACCACATCAAACTGATGGGCGGTGTGGACATCCGCGGATACAAGCAACGCAACTACAAGACCATCAACGACATGCTCGGCGGCGCATACTGGCTGAACATGGACAAGTACGCCGACGGTGAGAGTCCGGGCAACCCGTACCTCCTGTACGACGACCTCGACAACATAGGAGCGAAACTTGGCGTGGGTGACAAGTTCGGCTACGATTATGCCTATCACATCTACAGAGAGAACATCTGGGCCACCGCCAAGTTCTCGTACAGCCATATCGACTTCCATATCGGACTGAACGGGACACTGACGGAAATGTGGCGCCACGGCTATATGCGCAACGGCCGTTTCCCCGACAACTCGCAAGGCGATTCTGAAAAGAAAGTATTCCCCGACGGCGGCATCAAAGCCGGCATCACATACAAGATCAACGGACGCAACTACCTCGTGCTGAACTCCATGTTCCAGACGATGGCCCCGCGTGTGCTGGACGTGTTCATCAGCCCCACCATCCGCAACGACTACGTTTCCAATCTCACCAGCGAGAAGAATGTGGCAGCCGATCTCTCCTACATTATGCGCTATCCCTTCATGCGGATGCGCCTCTCCGCCTTCTACGGCGAGTTTATGGATGTGACCAACCTCTTCAGCTTCTACCATGACGACTATGGCAGCTACGTCAACTACGCGATGACGGGCATCAACAAGCGCAACTACGGTTTTGAACTCGGTGTGGAAGTGCCGATCGGTTCGATGTTCACCGTTTATGCCGCCGGCACCTGGAGCGACCACCGCTACACCAACCGACCCGACGTGACCATCACCGCCGACAACGGTTACGATGTGCTCGGCAACGGCGAGAGCCAGTACACCGAGACCGTCTATTGGAAGAACTACCACGTGGCCGGCTCGCCGCAGGTGGCCGCCACCCTCGGCGTGAAGTTCAACTACAAGTACTGGTTCGTGAGCATCAATGCCAACTATTTCGACAAGATTTACGCCGACATCAACCCCGAGCGCAGAACCACCGCCGCCCGCGGCACCCTCTCCACGGAATCCCAGATTTACAAAGACATGGTCGCCCAAGAGCGCCTCAAAGGACAGTTCACCATGGACGCCTCCGTCGGCAAGAGCTGGAAAGTGAAGAACAGCACCATCGGCTTCAACATCAGCGTCACCAACCTGACCAACAACAAGAACCTCGTCACCACCGCTTGGGAGCAGCGCCGCTTCGACTACAAGAGCTATGACGTGAACAAATACCCGAACAAATACTACTACGCGACCGGCACCACCTTCTACATCGGCATCAACTACACGTTCCAGTAATCTTCATTTCCCCAACAGAAAAAAAATCAAGCAATGAATATGATCCGCAATATCAAGTTATTCGCCGCTGCCGTCATCCTCGTTTTGGCCGGCACCTCCTGTGAAAAGGAAATGGACGTGGCTCCCGTTCTCACCTACAACGGGCAGGCCAACATGACCATCGCCGAGCTGAACGCCCTGCATCAGGTGGGCAGTGCTGATTCCTTCGACTCCATCCCCGCCGGGACGGTCATCTCCGGCATCATCGTCAGTTCTGACCAAGAAGGCAATTGCTACAAGTACCTGACCATCCAGGACGAGACCGGCGGCATCCAGATCAAAATCGACAACTCCAGCCTTTATCCGAAATACCAGATTG
This sequence comes from Bacteroidales bacterium, assembly GCA_016285085.1. Taxonomy (GTDB): domain Bacteria; phylum Bacteroidota; class Bacteroidia; order Bacteroidales; family WCHB1-69; genus UBA1756. Next base: position 4,785 of record JAEEQA010000104.1, on the reverse strand, counting down.
GACAACGCATCTATGTGGAATGTACGGGCTTGGTCATCGGCGACTATTGCAAGAACCGTCAGTTGGGATTCTGGAGCAGCGGCTCGATGGCCAGCATCGCCTCTTCTCAAGAACCGCTGTATATCTTCCGTGACGGTTTGGTGGGTGCTGAACCCGCCCCCATCGTCCTCAACTCCAAAAACGAAATCACCGAGGATATGCTCAACAAGTTGGTCATCCTGAAAGACTGCCACTTCGCCAATCCGGGAGAAACTTACAGCGACCCTGACGCCGCCACATCCCGTGACATTGTGATGTCCGACAACAGCGTCATCGTGCTGCGCACCAGCAACTACGCCAAGTTCGCCTCGCAGCCGCTGCCCAACGGCACAGGCGACATCGTCGGCATCCTCACCGTCTATAACACCACCCTGCAACTCACCATCCGCTCTCTCGACGACGTGCGCATCACCAACACCGCTCCGGTTGAGACCATTGATCTCTACACTGTTGATTTCAGCACCAACCCCATCGAAAACCAGGGTTGGTCGGTATTGGGTGACGAAGGCTGGTTCTACTATGCCGCTGGACACTCCTTTGCCGTCCAGAACCAAGGAGCAACCGGCATCGACAGCTGGCTTGTGTCGCCCGCCCTTAGCGGACTTGGCGGCTACGACAACGTGACCCTCGTGATGTCCAACGAGAGCTGCCAGGTGACGAACGGTTCCGCCTATAAATACTATTCGGTTGATTTCAACGGCATCGATGTCACCAGCGCCACCTGGACGGAAGTCCCCGCCAACGGCATCCTTCCCCCCGAAGCCGCGAACAATTCCAACCTTCGTATCGCCTTCCGTTACAATGGCTACAATGGCGACTACTGGAAGATTCCCGGAATAAAGATCACGGCTGTCGCCCGCAATTAACCCTAAAATTTGTTGAAAATGAATAAAATAGAATATATGAAACGTTTCAGTGGATTATTCATCGCCCTGCTGTTTCTGGGTGTCATGGTCGTATCCTGCGACAAGAAATGGGACGAGCCCGCCTTCAATGCCCCCACCTATACGGGGCCAGCGGCCAACAAGACCATCCAAGACATCATCGACGTGTACGCGAGCAACGGCACGATGGATTCCATCTGCCACGCCACCGACACCTTCATTGTAAAGGCCGTGGTGGTCAGCTCTGACGAGGGCGGCAACTTCTACAAGACGATGGTGGTTCAGGATGAAACCGGCGCCCTTGAAATCCAGATCAACAAGTCCGGCCTTTACGCCGACTATCCCGTCGGACAGACCGTCTATATCAAGTGCAACGGATTAGTGGTGGGCAACTACCATGGAATCTATCAGATAGGATGGATTTACCAGGGTTCTATCGGACGCATTGACGGTCATTTCCTTGACCGCTACCTGTTCAAGGATGGGCTTCCGAAGGAAGTAACCCCCTTGGAAATCTCCTCGCCTGCCGGTATCAATTCCGGCAACGTGTGCCGCCTGGTCCGTATCAAGAACTGCGAATTTGCCGCCGATGCCATCGGCAAACCGTGGTCGGAGGAGGCCATGACCACCTCACGGACGGTCAGCAAGATCAACGGCATCGATGTTTCCGACTTCGTCGTGCGCACCTCCAACTATGCCAAGTTCCGCAAGATATTAGTGCCGGGCGGGAAGGGCGACCTCGTCGGAATCCTCACCGTTTACAACAGCACCTACCAGTTCATGCTCCGCGACATGAACGACATCCAGTCCTTTGGCGAAATCACCGACGTCTATCCCATCAACTTCAACGGCGGCATCGACGGCTGGACCGTCAATTCCGGATGGAACTACTACGGGCCGCAGCAGATGATGCTGCACCAGAGCATCAGCGGGCAGGCCGCCGACTTCGTCACCAACGACTGGGCCGTTCTCAGCCAACCCATCCCCTACGCCACCGTGGCGGGCAGCGACATGACCATCGAACACATGATCAACGTGATTTCAGGCGAATACGACCCCTACGAGATCTGTCGCGTGCAATACACCACCGATCTTACCAGTGCTCCAGAAAATTGCGAATGGCATGACTTCACCATGGCACCGAACGGCTACCTGACCACCATCACCAGCATTTCACTCGGCGGACTGGAAAACATCAGCAGCGACTTCCGCATCAGAGTTGTATATAATTGCACAGGGAACAGCGATATCCAGTGGGGTATCAAAGGATTCCACTTCACCAAACTTGTAACGAACAATTAATCAATGAATTTCAAGCTAAACACGATAGAAGAGGCCATTGAGGATTTCCGTGAAGGCAAATTCCTCATTGTGGTCGATGACGAAGACAGAGAAAACGAGGGCGATTTTATCATCGCCGCCGAAAAGATAACACCGGAGAAGGTCAACTTCATGATGCAGTACGGCCGCGGTGTGTTGTGTGCCCCCATGAGCGCCGACCGCTGCCGCCAGCTCGACCTGGAGATGCAGGTGCGCAACAACACCTCGTTGCTGGGCACCCCCTTCACCATCACTGTGGACCTTTTGGGTCACGGCTGCACCACCGGGGTTTCGATGTTCGACCGTGCCAGCACCATCAAGGCGTTGGCCGACCCCGACGCACGCCCCGAGATGTTCGGCCGTCCCGGCCACATCAACCCGCTCCGCGCCCGTGACGGCGGCGTGCTCATCCGCGCCGGACACACCGAGGCCGCCGTCGATCTCACCCGCCTCGCCGGCCTGCAGCCCGTGGGCGCCCTCATCGAGGTCATCAACCCCGACGGCACCATGGCCCGGCTGCCCCAATTGGTGGAGGTGGCGAAACAATACGGCATCAAAATCATCACCATCCAAGACCTTATCGCCTACAGAATCAAGACAGAAACACTTATCCGCAAGGAACAAGAGGTGAACCTGCCCACCGAGTGGGGCGATTTCAAACTGATCGCCTACACCCAGCTCAACAACGGCCTCACCCATCTGGTGCTGCGCAAAGGCGAATGGGAGGAGGGCGACAACGTGCTCGTGCGCGTCCACTCCTCCTGTGTCACCGGCGACATTTTCGGCTCCTGCAAGTGCGACTGCGGGGCACAACTCCATAAATCCATGGAGATGGTGGACAAGGAAGGCAAGGGCATGGTGCTGTACATGAACCAGGAAGGACGTGGCATCGGATTGGTCAACAAGCTGAGAGCCTACCATTTACAGGAACTCGGACGCGACACCGTGGAGGCCAACCTTGAGCTCGGCTTCCGCGCCGACGAACGCGACTACGGCATCGGGGCGCAGATCCTGCGCGACCAGAAAGCCACCCGCCTGCGGCTCATCACCAACAATCCCGCCAAACGCGCCGGTCTTCTCGGACACGGCATCGAAATCGTGGAAACCGTTCCCATCATCATTGAGCCCAACGAGATCAACCGCTTCTACCTCAAGACCAAACAGGAGAAGATGGGACACAACCTGCATCTGAAATAACCGTACGATGAAGCGAATCCCATGGCTTCTTGTGGCCGTCATTCTTCTTTTTTCCTCCTGCAAGAAAAATGAAGTGAATCAATTCGGTGGCGAAGTGTTCGGCACCTATTTTGCCGTCAGCTATGTTGGCGAAGCATATCCCGACCTGCCGCGTCAGGTGGACTCCATCCTACAGAACATCAATCAACTGTACTCCATTTTCGACACCGCCTCGCTCGTATCGAAATTCAACCGGAACGAGCCGGTCGTCCCGACGCCCGACTTTACGGAAATGGTACGGGACGCGCTGGCAATCAGCGTGAACACCGGCGGCGCCTTCGACATCACAGTGGGCCCGTTGGTGAACCTGTGGGGCTTCGGCAATGAACAAGGCAACACCATTTCGCCGGAAGCCATCGACTCCGTGCGGCAGTTCGTCGGATACACGAAAATCCATGTGGAGGAAGAGGGCGGAATCACCAAAGAAGACAGTCGCATCAAACTGGACTTCAACGCCATAGCCAAGGGAAAGGCGGTGGATGACGTGGCGGATTTTTTAGTCAGGAAAGGTTACCCGGACTGTTTGGTGAACATCGGCGGCGAGGTGCGTGCCGAAGGCACGAAACCGGGCGGGAAGCCCTGGCGCGTGGGCATCCAGATTCCCACGGAAACACGGGACGGGATAGAGGAAGCCGACTATATCTTCGAGATGACGGGGCGGGCGGTCGCCACCAGCGGCAACTACCGCAACTACAAGGAGATCAACGGCGAACGATACAACCACATCACCGACCCGCGCAGCGGCGACAGCCGGTCATCCAACCTGCTGAGCGTGACCGTGATTGCCGATAAATGTGCCACCGCCGATGCGTACGCGACGGCCTTTATGGTGATGGGCATCCCCGAAGCGATGAAGTTCCTTGAAAGCCATCCGGAACTGTCCGCACACTTCGTCTATTATGAAGAAGGAGCCTACAAGTACGTACAAAGCACGAACTTCCCAAAAAGCTTTAACCCGTAAGCCAAAGCGCTCCCCGATTTTTTTGTAACTTTGCACCCGTTTTAGCAAAAATATAGAATTATGTTTACAGGAATTGTAGAAAAAACCGGAAAAATCGTCAAGATTGAACAGGAAAACAGCAACTTCCACTTCACCATCGAGGTGGATTTCGCCGATGAGCTGAAAATAGACCAGAGCATGGCACATGACGGCTGCTGTCTGACGGTCGTCAAAGTGGATAAGGAACACAACCAGTACGTGGTGACGGCCATGGACGAGACCATGCTGAAGACCAACCTCCGCAGCTGGAAGGTGGGCTACGAGGTGAACCTCGAACGCAGCATGCGCAGAGACGGCCGCTTCGAC
>JAEEQA010000024.1 GCA_016285085.1 Bacteroidales bacterium | reverse complement strand
GATTTTGTGGCCGCCCCAGATTTTGTCAAAGAACAGCGGCCGGAATTTCAATGGGTACAGCATTTTAGGGGTTAGTCTTTAGGGGTTAGGGGTTAGGGGTTAGGGGTTGAGAGTTAAGAGTTGAGGGTTGAGGGTTGAGAATTGAGAGTCAAAAGTTATGAGGTATACGGTAGAGAGTTTGAAGAGGGGTTGTGCAGCGGCGACTTTTTACCTTCTACTTTTTACTTTCTACGTTTGTTTCGGGCGGCAAAGGTACGACTATTTGCTGGATTTTAGAATCGATGCTCGAAACCGACACGCAACATAACACTATAATTCGGTACAGATTCCGACAAACGTCCCACACCATTGTTGTACACCATATCCCAAGTTTCTTTCAAGGCGCTATGTACGCCTATCGTCAGCAAATCATTTTGAGTCAAATTAATACGTCCGCCAATTCCTAAGGTTGCGCCTATGTTGAACACCGCCACCGCATTAGCCGCCGTCCGCGTAGCGAGGAAGAAGCCAATGAAAGTGCCACCTTGCACATAAAAATGCGGACGATGAAACTCCATTTCCACAGGAATAAGCAGGTTATTACTATAGTATTCCCCTTTGTCCACAATAATAGTCTCATAACGGAGTCCGACTCTCACTCCCCAGAGAGGGTGAAAGTCGTAGCGGGTGCCTATGCCAAGACCGATGGTCGGTTGAAACCATCCAAAAATGGGGGCTTTGTCAAAACCTCCACCCACATCAGCCGTGATACTGAAACCCCTTTGAAACGGCACATCCTGCGTTTCCGTTTGCGCCTGCAAAGAGCCAAGACACAAAGCACTGACTAGTATAAAAAGGAAAAACTTTCTCATTGTTTTTTTCATTCAACACGAAAAAGAGGACTTTGCCTACGGGCGGCAAAGGTACGACTATTTGCTGGATTTGAAAACTCGAAGAAATCGCACCCTCCTACTTCATCCCCAACAATAGCTTTATCTCCTCGGCCCACAGGCTCTCGTCGGGCGTTTCGAGGATGAAGGGGATGTGTTCGAAGCGGGTGTCGCGGGCGATGCGCTCGAAGAACTCCATGCCCAACAGCCCCTTGCCGATGCTGTCGTGGCGGTCCACACGACTGCCGAACTCTTTCTTGGTATCGTTCAAATGTATCGCTCTCAAATAGTTGAGACCGATGGTTTCATCAAACTCCTTCCACGTGGCCTCGTACCCTTCGGCGGTTTTCAGGTCGTACCCTGCCGAGTAGGTGTGGCAGGTATCGACACATACTCCCACGCGGGTTTTGTCCTCAACCTTGCTGATAATGTGGGCGATATGTTGGAAACTATAACCCACGTTACTCCCTTGCCCCGCCGTGTTCTCAATCACCGCTGTCACCCCGTGGGTTTGGTCCAATGCCCAATTGATACTTTCGGCAATGCGGTCCAGGCACTGCTCTATCGTCATCATTTTCAGGTGGCTTCCCGGATGGAAGTTCAACATCGTCAGTCCCAGTTGCTCACAGCGTTGCATCTCGTCCAAGAAGGCTTCGCGCGATTTCGGCAGCAACTCGTCATCGGGTTGGCCGAGGTTGATCAGATAGCTGTCGTGCGGAAGAATCACCTCCGGCGCGAAGCCGTACTGTTCGCACCGTTCCTTGAACAGGGCGATGCTCCGGTCGGTCAGCGGCGCCGACTTCCACTGGCGCTGGTTCTTGGTGAAAAGGGCAAAGGCGGTGGCGCCCAACTGGTGAGCCTGTTCCGGCGCGTTCTCCACGCCGCCACTCGCACTGACATGAGGTCCTACGTATTTCATACTGAGTGGGTTAGTTGTTATCTTGTTTTCCTACAATCTTTTCGTAAAGGTCGGGGCGGCGGGCCTTGGTACGCGCCAGCTGCTGCTCCAGCTTCCAGTCCTTGATGAGACGCTCGTTTCCCGACAGCAGGATCTCCGGCACCACGTGCCCCTCATAGTCCGCGGGACGGGTATAGACGGGCGGCGACAGCAGGCCGTCCTGGAACGAGTCGGAAAGGGCGGAAGTCTCGTCGTTGAGCACGCCGGGAATCACGCGCGCGATGGCATCCACCACCGCCATGGCCGCGATCTCGCCACCCGAAAGCACGTAGTCGCCAATGCTGATTTCCTCCGTCACGAACAGTTCGCGCACACGCTCATCCACCCCTTTGTAATGGCCGCAAAGAATGATAATATTCTCAAAAAGAGAAAGTTCGTTAGCCTTCGACTGGTTGAACGTATGCCCGTCGGGAGCCATGAACAACACCGCGTCGTAGTTCCGTTCCGACTTCAGCTTGGCGATACAGTCAGCGATGGGCTGCACCATCATCACCATGCCCGCGCCGCCACCGAATGGATAGTCGTCCACCTTGCGGTGCTTGTCCTTGGTGTAGTCGCGGATGTCGTGCGTATGCAGTTCCAGATGTCCCTTCGCCACAGCACGCTTCAAAATCGACTGCGAAAAGACCCCTTCAAACATCTCGGGGAAAAGGGTGAGTATGTCAATGCGCATAGTGTCAATTAGTTCTGTTCAATAATCTTGTTAACCTCGGCTTCCGTTTTGCCCAGTATTTCTTTGCAAATCTTGATCAACTGTGAGGCACGCTCGATATTTTGCGTCAGTTCATCGACCGAAATATCCGCATTTTCCATTTTCTTCACAATCTCCTGAAGCTCTTCAAAAGCTTCCGTATAGGTCATTTTCTTTTCTTCCATCGTTATTTGGCTTTAATGATTTTTTCAGTCTGCACGAAATCGCCATTGGTAATACGGAGAATATAACAACCATTGGGGTAATCTGTTACATTCAAAATACTGACACCCTGCTGAAGCGCCGTGCGCTGAAGCATCCGTCCACTCAAGTCGTAAAGGACGGCTTCGGCCCTTCCTGTGCTGTTGGGGGTGGAGATGAAAAGTTCGTCCGTTGCAGGGTTCGGAAAGACCGTAAACTGATTGGAAGAACTCTCAAAATCATGTGTACCAGCGCTATACAAAGCCGCAAGGATGGCTCGGTAAGCGTTCACCTTGCCGTGGCCAAAGCGGGTCATGCCGCTGGCTTCGGTGAACTGGTCGTGCGTGGCGGTGTAGATAAGGCAGTTCTTCACCTGTTCCGGCGTGAGAGCGGGATTGGCCTGCAGAAGCAATGCCACCACGCCCGCTGCAAACGGCGACGACATGGATGTGCCGGAGAGTTTGCCAAATTTATAGGTACGCCCGTTATACTCAACGGTTTCCACTGCACCCAACGACTCATCGGCAAAACTGTTGAACGCGGAGCAGACATTGTAGCCCGGTGCGGAAATGTCGGGTTTGTCACGTCCATCGATGGTGGGGCCGCAGCTGGAGAAATCGCAAATGGCACCGCCCGCGTATGTCGTGTCGGAAGTGGCATAACGCGACTGGTGTGCCGCGATGGTAATGGCACAAGGCACGATGGCCGGTGCGCCGCAGCCATAGTGGGCATCACCTGCCACCCACGTGTCAAGGGCATACCGCTGGAAGTTGGCGCCCCAGTTGCCGACACCCGTCGTCAGTTCAGCGAGATTCCACGCATGGAAGTCGCCTCCCGCAGCAGCCACCGTCAGGCAAAAACGCCAGCCCGTTTGGGTCACCTTCTTCGTCCGCAAGCGAACCTGCGGGCGTGACGCCTCGTTACTGGCAATCACATCCACAATGTAGGGAATTGTATCCCCGTTAATGACGAGGAAGTTCTCCTCATGAAGGTTGGAAACCGTGCTGAAGAACGGAGATGCGGCAAGTACCTCCAAATTGCTGTTCCGCACATTCAAGCAGAAGGAAAACGGCTGTCCCGGACTGTTGGTCATTGAGATGGAACTACCCCAATAATAGCGACTTCCATTCTCCGAAGGAAAATAGAAACGGGAACGGATCGTGTCATTGTCAAACGTATGGCCCAGATGGAAGTTCACATCGCCATTGTTGCCGCCGCTGGTCACGAACACGACACCGAGGTCGCTCAACTCCTGCATTTTCTGCCCGACAATGCCGGTACCCACCAGATTGTCCATCCAATAGATACCCCAACTCATATTGATAACCAAACGTTTATGTTCCTGTTGGGCCACATCGTACATCCATTGGAAGGCATCGATGGCCGATTGCTCATCCGGACGGAAGGAACAGAACAGGAGTTCGGCATTGGGGGCCACACCGCGATACGCCGTGCCTGCCCCACTACCGGCGGCAATGCCGGCTACATGTGTCCCATGGTAGTGATGACCATAAATGTTCGATGTATCACATTGTGCAGCAAGAAGTTGCTCCTGACCAATCAGTTCCGTACCATAGTTGAAGCCTTCCGGTGAAGGTCCCGCGGTGCGGAACTGGTCCCACGCGCGCAAAACACGGTAACGGGTCATCGAAGTGTCGTAAAAAGTGGGGTGCGTGTAGTCGAAGCCCCAGTCCGTCACACCGATGATCACACTGTCGCCCTGGAACGCGTCAGGCAAATCAATGCCAAGATAGACACTGTCCACATTCCCATCGGGGCGGGCGCGGTACAAATCCTGTGCATCTACACACAACGCACCGACTATCAATACAATGATTAAAAATATCCGTTTCATAACTCTTGTTTTGTTTATCTAAAAAACTATAATTTTATGTCAGAAAAATTCCGGCAAATGTAATTCAATTTGTACAAATCAAAACACCTCATTTTCGGATTGTTTGATTTCAAATTCCTCACAATCATTGATTTGAATGGAGAATACAGTCGACAAAACAGTCCGACCATCTTTTTCTGCTGCAATTTCTGAAATGTCTTCATTAGACGAACACTATCCACAAACTGCTGCCTGTCGCTCACCTTGTCGTAAACGACAAACAAATTGTCGATGGCGTGCTCGGTCTGTTTCAGGAACTTGTCGGTCGTGGTGATTCCCTCGTGCCGCAAAGGATTGTCGATATGCTTCACGGTAATTCCACGATTCATCAAGTCAATTCCAAAAAGAGTGTCTTCGTGTCCGTAGCCCGAAAGGGTTTCATCGAACTCAATGGATTTAAACACTTCTTTTTCAATCAAGAAGTTGAAAGTGGAGAAAGCGATATTGGGATTTTGATTGCGGATTTCCGCCGGCGTGGTCTCACGAAGACAGCCATACTTCCATCGGAGGATCTGGTTCTTTTTCGGCTTTTTTTCCCTGTACTCCACACCGCCGGAAATCACCCGTGCCGTCGGAGCCGCCTCCACATACTTCTTCAAGTAATCAGCGTGTGTCACCTTGGCATCACAGTCTATAAAAAGGATATACGGGTATTTCGCCTTGCTGGCCAGCGTGTTGCGGATTACCGAGCGTCCTACATTCCGGTAGTTCTGCATATAGGTGACATGGGAAAGGAAATCCAGTTTGGCATTTTTCATCACATAGTCATGCTTTGAAGCGTCGTCAAGCAGGAGCACCTCATAGTCAATGCCCAATTTGTCGGCTTGTTTGCAAAGGTCCTTCACAAGCTGGTTGACATCGTAGTTGTAAATACCTATGCAAACCGAAAGCATTACACGAGAGAGTCGATGATGTTACCGTCTTCGATACAGATGGTTCGGGATGCGAACTTATTGATCATCAAAAAGTTGTGAGTAGCCATAATGACAGTCGTGCCATTCTGGTTAAGATCGTACATAAGTTTGAATATCTCTTCGGCATTACGCGGATCAAGGTTGCCGGTCGGCTCGTCGGCGAGAATCAATTCCGGCTTGTTGATGAGGGCGCGGGCGATACAGACACGCTGCTGCTCACCACCCGAAAGCTGGTGCGGGTACTTGAAATCCTTCGTTTCCAAGTGAACCAACTGGAGGACTTCCTGCACACGGTTCTTCATCGCCTTCTCGTCCTTCCAGCCCGTAGCCTTCATGGCAAAAATAAGGTTTTCTTCAACCGTCTTATTACTAAGCAATTGATAATCTTGAAATACAATACCCAGTTTGCGGCGCAGTTTCGGAATCTGCTTGGTCTTGATGGTTTTCAGGTCGAATCCGACACAACGCGCCTCCTCGCCCTGTGCGGGGACATCCGCGAACAAGACTTTGAGGATGGATGACTTGCCGCTGCCCGTCTCACCAATCACATAGACGAACTCGCCGCGGTTGACGGTGATATTGACCTTGGAAAGAATCAATATTTTCTTCTGGTAAACATCTACGTTCTTGAGGACAACCACCGGTTCAACGGTCGCTTCTGTCGGCTGGGGGATGATTTCTTCTTCCATAACGGGAGTGTTAAATGTCAATATTGGCGTAACGTGCGTTCTTTTCGATGAATTCGCGGCGCGGGGGGACCTCATCGCCCATCAGCATGGAGAAGATGTAGTCGGCCTCCATGGCGTTCTCGATGGTCACCTGGCGAAGGGTGCGGCGGGCCGGATCCATTGTGGTGGACCACAGCTGGTCGTCGTTCATTTCACCGAGACCTTTGTAACGCTGGATGTGCAAGCCGCTCTCGTTGGCGCCGTTGTTGGTGTATTCGGCGGCGATGGCGTCGCGTTCCTCATCGGTCCATGCGTAACGTTCCTGATTGCCCTTCTTCACGAGATAGAGCGGCGGCGTGGCGATATAGACATGGCCGTTCTCGATCAGCGAGCGCATGTGGCGGAAGAAGAAGGTGAGGATCAGGGTGGCGATGTGGCTTCCGTCCACATCGGCATCGGTCATGATGATGACCTTGTGGTAACGCAGTTTCTCAAGATTGAGGGCGTGGCTGTCTTCCGCCGTACCGACGGTGACACCCAGTGCCGTATAGATATTCTTGATTTCCTCGCTGTCGAGGACGCGGTGTTCGGGGGCTTTCTCCACGTTGAGAATTTTACCGCGCAACGGGAGGATGGCCTGGAAGTGGCTGTCGCGGCCCTGCTTGGCGGTGCCGCCTGCGGAGTCACCCTCCACGAGGTAGAGCTCGCACTCTTCCGCCACCTTTGAGGAGCAGTCGGACAGTTTGCCGGGGAGTCCGCCGCCGCTGAAGGCGGACTTGCGCTGCACCTGCTCGCGGGCCTTGCGGGCGGCATGGCGCGCCGTGGCCGCCAGAACCACCTTGCCCACAATCTCCTTTGCATCGCGGGGATGCTCCTCCAGGTAATTTTCAAGCATGTCGCTCACCGCCTGGCTGACCACACCCTCGATCTCGCTGTTGCCCAACTTGGTCTTGGTCTGGCCCTCAAACTGCGGTTCCGCCACCTTCACGGAGATAATGGCTGTCAAGCCCTGACGGAAGTCGTCGCCCGAAATCTCGATCTTGTCCTTCTCAAGCTTGTCGAGCATCTTGTTGTTGCTGGCATACTTCTTCAGGGTATTGGTGAGGGCGCGGCGGAAACCGGTAAGGTGCGTACCGCCCTCTATCGTATTGATATTGTTGACGTAGGAGTGGATGTTCTCGTTCCAGCCGTCGTTGTACTGCATCACCACTTCGATCGGGACCCCGCCCTTTTCCGTTTCAATGTAGATCGGGGTTTCCATAATCTTGGTGCGGCCGCTGTCAAGGAAGCGGATGAAGTCCTTCAGACCCTCCTCGGAATAGAAGGTCTCGCTCTTGAACTCCCCGTTGTCCTCCTTTTCACGGCGATCGGTGAGCTGGATGCGGATTTTCTTGTTCAGGAAGGCCAATTCCTTCAAACGTCCGGCCAGAATGTCGTACTTGTATTCGGAAACGTTGAAAATGCCGTCATCGGGGGTGAAGGTAATCTTCGTGCCGCGATAGTCGGTAGTGCCGTCCTCTTTCACAGAGTAGAGAGGCTTGCCGTAGGCGAACTCCTGCACATAATGCTTGCCGTTGCGGTAAACGTCGGCGCGGAGGTGCTTGGAAAGGGCATTGACGCACGACACACCCACGCCGTGCAGACCGCCCGACACCTTGTAGGAGTCCTTGTTGAACTTACCGCCCGCATGAAGCACGGTGAGCACCACTTCCAACGCGGAACGGTGTTCCTTCTCGTGCATGTCGGTCGGAATGCCACGGCCGTTGTCCAATACAGATATGCTGTTGTCTTCGTAGATCGTCACTTCGATGTGATTGCAGTGTCCGGCAAGGGCTTCGTCAATGGAATTGTCCACCACTTCATACACCAAATGGTGCAATCCGCGCTCCCCAATATCGCCGATATACATAGCAGGACGCTTCCGCACCGCTTCCAAACCCTCCAGCACCTGGATGTTGTCCGCATTGTAGTCTTCCACATGCAAATTCTTTTCTTCTAAATCACTCATAATCAATAGAATAAAATATGTTTAAAACATTGCAAATATACAAAAAAAACTTGCAATTTGAAAGGGCAAAAGCCAATAAAATTGCAAGTTTTTTTACACAGGAAAACGGGCCTGCTAATTGCCCATATCCGAGAGGAATTTGATGCGCATGATGCGGATTTCCTCTATTGTATATTCGTCCTCGCCGAGCTCTTCAAGAGCGTCGTCCACCGAGTCGGACTCGGCATTGGCGAAGTAGTCCAGAATCTCCTCCTGGTGGTCGGGATCAATGGTTTCCTCGATGTAATAGTCGATGTTGAGCTTCATTCCCGACGACACGATGCTTTCAATCTGCGTGAGCAGCTCGTCCATATCAAGGTTCTTGCCCATCGCAATGTCCTCGAAAGCAATCATACGGTCGATATTCTGGATGATATAGACATTGATGGCGGACAGGTTGGTCGGCGACTTGACAACGAAATCCTGCGGGCGGATGATGTCATTCTCCTCCACATATTGCTTGATCAGTTCAATGAACGGCTTACCGTATTTCTGCGCCTTTCCAGCGCCCACGCCGCTGATATGCGACATCTCGTCCATCGTGGTGGGGTACTGGATGCACATGTCCTCCAACGAAACATCCTGGAAGATGACATAGGTGGGCAGATTCTCCTTCTGCGAAATCTCCTTCCTCAGGTCTTTCAACATGGCATAGAGCGGGTTGTCGTCCATTGCCTCCCCTTTGGGGATGAACACTTCATCGCTCTCGTCATCATCGTCCTCGCCCTTCGGCTTGGCAACCATGATGCTGTATGGATTGGTCATGTACTTCTCCCCTTTCAGCGTGATTTTCAGCAGCCCGTATGTTTCCACATCCTTGTAAATGAGCCCCTCGAAAATAGCGAGGCGGATCACATTCGACCAGAAGTTGGTGTCGTAGTTCTGGCCTTCTCCGAACTGCTTGAGCTGATGATGTTTGAACTTGGTGATGGTGGTGGTTTTCTCCCCAATGATGATGTCAATGATGTGGTCGGCCTTGAATTGCTGCTTGATGGTCTGGATGATTTCCAGCACCAGCTGGATCTGGTCCTGTGCATCCATCTTCGGCTTGGGATGGAGGCAGTTGTCGCAGTTGCCGCAGTTCTCCTCCTTGTATTGCTCACCGAAATAGTGGAGCAGGTGCTTGCGACGGCAGGAGGTGGATTCGGCGTAGGCGGCGGTTTCCGCCAAAAGCTGCTTCACTATCTCCTGTTCCGCCACCGACTTCTTGGTGGAGAACTTCTCCAATTTGTTCAAATCCTTGTAGTCGTAAAAGGCCACACACAACCCCTCGCCGTCGTCACGGCCGGCACGTCCGGTTTCCTGGTAGTAGCCCTCCAGGCTTTTCGGCATGTCGTAGTGGATGACGAAACGCACATCGGGCTTGTCGATACCCATACCGAAGGCAATGGTGGCCACGATGACATCGGCCTTCTCCATCAGGAAGGCGTCCTGGTTCTCCACACGGGTCTTGGAATCCAGTCCCGCATGGTAAGGCAATGCGCGTATCTTGTTGGCTTGCAGGAATTCAGCGAACTCTTCCACTTTCTTCCGGCTGAGGCAATAGACGATGCCCGACTTGCCGGGATGGCTTTTGATGAACTTGACAATGTCCTTGTCTATATCCTTGGTCTTCTCCCGGATTTCATAGTAAAGGTTGGGGCGGTTGAAGGAGGAGATGAAAGTCTCGGCCTTGTCCATGCTGAGGTTTTTCTGGATGTCGGCGCTGACTTTGGGCGTGGCGGTGGCCGTCAAGGCGATGACCGGCACCTGTTTGCCGATAGCGGTAATGATATCGCGGATACGGCGGTACTCGGGGCGGAAATCATGTCCCCATTCCGAGATGCAGTGCGCCTCGTCGATGGCATAGAACGAGATGTTGATGGCTTTGAAGAAATCGACATTCTCCACTTTCGTCAGCGACTCAGGCGCCACATACAGCAGCTTTGTCTTTCCCGCCAGAAGATCCTCGCGCACGGTGTTGATCTCCGCCTTCGACAGCGACGAGTTGAGGAAGTGGGCCACGCCGTCCTCCGAACTGTAGGTGCGGAGCGCGTCCACCTGGTTCTTCATCAGCGCGATCAACGGCGAGATGATGATGGCGGTTCC
The DNA here is from genome assembly GCA_016285085.1 of Bacteroidales bacterium. Lineage (GTDB taxonomy): Bacteria > Bacteroidota > Bacteroidia > Bacteroidales > WCHB1-69 > UBA1756. The sequence continues at coordinate 20,181 of JAEEQA010000024.1, read as the reverse complement.
CTCGCACATCAGTGCCGGAAGCTGGTAGCAGAGCGACTTTCCGCCGCCCGTCGGCATGATGACGAAACAATCCTTGCCAGCCAGAAGAGCCTTGATTATTTCCAGCTGTTTCCCTTTGAACTGAGTGAATCCGAAGAACTTCTTAAGCATCTTCAGAATCTCCTTCTCCGTAAACTTTTGCATAGCCGTTTCAGTTAGTGACCTGTTATAGTTTCATAGCGAAAAGCATCCGCCGGGAATGTTGACCGCCCTTTGGCGGACTGTCCACAACGGAAGTACAAAAGTATAAATATTTCTCTAATGGGAAACCTTTTTCCGAAAAAAAATAAATATTTTTTCTAGAAGGTCAGATTCTTTTGCAAATAATTTGACACATAGTCACTTACATTTTCCTCCAGCGAAGCGAACGAGGCGGAGCAAGCCACTGCACGAAGTTTGCGCATATCAGCCTCCGTGAAATACTGGTACTTGTCCCTGATGTCGGAGGGAATGTCAATGTAGTCAATGACGGGGTCTTTACCCGTGGCACGGAACGTGGCGCTGGCAAGGTCGAGGAAGGTGCGGGCGCAGCCGGTACCGAGGTTGTAAATGCCGTTGGGACGGCGATGCTCCGTAAAACCATGCAGCACACTCACCACGTCCTTCACATAGACGAAATCGCGCCTCTGCATCCCGTCGGCGAAGTCGGGACGATGCGAGCGGAACAGCCTGACCCGCCCGGTTTCATTGATCTGGTTAAAGGAGTGGAAAACGACCGAGGCCATCCGTCCCTTATGGTACTCGTTGGGACCGAAGACGTTGAAGAACTTGAAACCGGCCCATTGCGGCGGCGTATTGGTCTGCTTCAGAATCCACTTGTCCACTTCGTTCTTGGACTTCCCGTACGGGTTGAGCGGCTGCAAGTTGGGGATGTCGCTTTCGTCGTCACGGTAGCCGCGTTCGCCCGCCCCGTAAGTGGCGGCGGAAGATGCGTACAGCAGTGGCACGCAGTGCCGGGTGCAGAAGTCCCAAACCCGCTGGGTGTACGACACATTCAGTTCCTCGAAGACGGCCCAGTCCATCTCGGTGGTGTCGGTGCGGGCACCGAGGTGGATGACGAAGTCGATATGGCGGGCATTGGCTTCCGCCCACGCGAAGAAATCGTTGCGGGCGATTTTGTCGGCATACTGCTTGTCCACCCAGTTGCGTTTCTTCTGCTCTTTGGTGAAATCGTCCACGAGAACCAGGTCGTTGCGGCCCGATTCGTTCATTTTCTGTGCCATACAGCTGCCGATGAAACCGGCTGCACCCGTAATTACAATCATTTGTTCTTTTTTTGCAATAAAAAAATGGACGGGAGGTACCCGTCCGTTACATATTATAAATATTGTATGCTTATCTCTTCACACCGCCGCCGGAGGGAGTTCCCAAACGGGCCATTGCGCAGCGGAAGCCGATGTTCTTGGCGGATTCATCCTCTTCCATCCAGCGTCTCTGGCCGGGGGCTGCATAGTACTGCGGGTCGATCCAGGAACCGCCTTTGTAAACGCGGGCGTGGTCGCCGACCATGGAGTAGCTGTAGTTCTCACCGGTCTTTTTCGGATACATGGTGGAGGTGGCGTCGTCGGAGCCGTTCTTCCAGAGTTCCTCGTCGATGAGGGAAGCCCAGTCGCCATCGAGGTAGTTGATGTTGTCGGCCTGGCGGTAGTTGCGTCTGCGGTCGTTCTTGAAGTCGGAGACGGGCACCATCGGGATCTTACCCACGCTGTCGCGGTCTTCCACCGTACCGTCTTCGAGGAGTTTCTTGGTTTCGTAGTAGTTGCCACGGAACGGGTTGAACTCATATACATCGTCGTGGGACTTCTGTCTGTAAACGTCCATCACCCACTCAGCGACATTGCCGCCCATGTTGTACAAGCCGTAGTCGTTCGGCCAGTAGGAGTTGACGGGGGCTGGTATATCGGAAGCGTCGTTGAGGTAGCCGGCGACACCCATCAGGTCACCGCGGCCGCGGCGGGTGTTGGCGACGAAGTCACCGTAGTAGCGCTTGTCATCCGTACGGGTGTAGTGGCCGTTCCACGGGTAGAGCTTTCTTTCAAGGATACGCTCGTTAAGCGTGTTGCCGATCAAGGCGTAGGCGGCGTATTCCCATTCAGCCTCAGTGGGGAGGCGATATTTCGGAAGGAGGATACCGTCTTCCATCTTCACGTTGCGGTAGTCGCCGGTGGAGATGTTCTGGAGGCGGTTGTCGGTCTCCATTTCGTAAGTCTCGTAGGTGAGGTAGGCGTCGGTGCTGAAGTAGAGTTCCGGTGACGGATCGGGGTTCCAGTCGATGAAGCCCATATCCACGAGGATCTGCTCGTTCACACGGTCGGTACGCCAGGCGGCGTAGTTGGTGGCCTGCAGCCAGCTGACACCCACAACCGGATAGTGGTTGTATGCGGGATATTTGAAATAGTACTCAACTTGGGTTTCAGCGAAGGAGAGTTTCTCACGCCACACGTTCTCGTCCGGATAGGCGTTGTCGTAAACGGTCTTCAGGTCGGCGGGGATGAACACACGTTCAAGCCAGTGGAGGTATTCGCGATAGTCGAGGTTGCTGATCTCGGTTTCGTCCATATAGAAGGAGGAAACAGTGACACGGTGCGGAGTGTTGTCCCAGTCGTACATCACATCCTGTTCCATACGTCCGAAGACGAAGGTACCGCCTTCGATGAGTACCAGGCCGGGGCCGGTTGCCTGTTCCACAAAGGGATAGACTTCAAAGCCGCCGTTCTCTGCATTGTTGTACTCCCATCCGGTGGTGTGGGAATACTCTTTCTTGCAGGAGCTGAACAAAAGCGCGACCGCGGCAATCAGCATCAAACCTGAAAATCTTCCAATCTTATTCATTTTCTTTGATTTTAGTCTAGAGGTTAACGATTTTTTTTCAATAATATTATGTAAGAATGTTTAGAATGTCGGGCAGTTGAGGTCTTTTTTCACGACGCGGCGTTCCGGGCACGGGAAGAGGAACTGCAACGACACTTCGTGGCCGCCGCCGGAGAGGTTGGCGAGTTTGGATACCGTAAGGTCGTAGGAGTAGGCCAGGCGGATCATTTCGTGCTGCAAACCAAACATGAAGATGACGGCATCGGGGTTACGGAAGCTCTGACGGTACCAAACACCCACCACAAACGGGTAGAAGTTGACGTACAGACCGTAGTTCAGCTGATGGAATTCCATCTGGTGCTGGTAGATGATGTTCGGGCTGATGGAAACGTCGCCGAAAGAGCGGCTCTTGCGACTGCGGCGCTTGAGGTCGAAATAGCCACCGACGTGGGCGGTCCACTTCACGGGCAGACGGCTCACAGAGATGAAGCCCTCGTAGGGACGGGTGACGTGGTTGACAGCCAAACCGAAATAGAAGTTCTTGGTATAGCCGATGAAGCCTGTGGAGAAGTCAGCCACGCCCTTCGACTGTTTCTTCGGGGCGGCTTCGTTCGTTTCATAGACAAAACCGTACTTGGGGTCGATCATATCGCCGAAAGTGAGTCGGTTCCAGTCCAAACTTTTCTGCTGGTAGGTCGCCTGCAACGCAAACCGCATGTTGAACTTTCTGGAAACCTTCAACTTGAATGAATAAATGAAACTCGCCGCATAGGTATTGATCACGCCTTGACCTTGATGGTCGCCCATAAAGAGCACTCCGATACCGCCTGCTATCTTGTCGAAATGCTGGTCGTAGGACGCCGAATAGGTGATATAGGTCCCGTGGACGTTGGGCCATTGGTCACGGAAATGGGCCGTGATACGCGGGCAGACATTGGAACCTGCAAAAGCAGGGTTGAGATACAGCGGATTGGCGTAAAACTGTGAAAAGTGCGGATCCTGCGCCGACAGCCGGAAACTCCCGACCACAAGCAGAATAAGTCCACACAAACAGGCGATTCGTTTATTCATAGTTTTGATTTTAAGTCTAATTTGACACAGGGTGCAAAAATAACATTTTATAGCCAGTTTCTACGAATATTTTTATAAAAAGTTATCAACATTCCCAAATTTCTGCAATTTTGCCCCTGCTATTTCGTTTAGTTTTTGCTTTTACACAATTCTTCAAACGGAATATGAAAAAAATTTCTTGGGTCAATTTTTTGATTTTTTTTCTGATATTTTTTCAACATATTGACATTCAATCACAAAGCATCAAAAAAAATATTTCTTTCCTGTGGAAAACTCCACTGAGCTACGAACTTTCCGACGGTTCCACCCTTCATCTTCTCTATTTTGACGGAGCCATTTCCGCCTCCGACCACGAAACACTCCCCCTCTTTTTTGAACGCTTTGAAACGAATGCTTTTTACGAAGAATACATTGTGTCACTTTCAGACGTGCAAACTGTGCGCATGACGGAGGACGAGGTTGCGCTCATACCCGACGGCTTTCAGGAGGGAGAATTCCACGCCACGGCCCGCACGACGGTTGACCGGAAACGGAACTACACCGCCCTTTCCCTGCTGCCCATCCGGAAAAGCGGGAGTGGGTATGAGAAGCTGTTGAGTGCCACGGTGTTTGTACAGGCCGTCCGTTCTTCAGCAAAAGCGGCGAAGACACACACCTACGCCGCCAGTTCGGTACTGCGGAGCGGCAGCTGGTACAAGGTTTCCGTCACAAAGACGGGGGTGCATAAAGTCACCTACTCAGATCTTGCCTCTCTGGGCATGTCCGTCAGCGGACTCGCCTCGGCACAACTGTCCTTATTCGGCAACGGCGGGGCGATGCTGCCCGAAGCCAACGGCAAAGAACGCTACGACGACCTTCAGGAGCTGCCCATCGAGATGCACGACGGGGGCGACGGCATCTTCAACGAGGGCGACTACTTTCTGTTCTACGCCGAGGGTCCGCACGGCTGGAACTACAACGCCACGGAACAGCGGTTCGCCCACACGTTCAACCTGTACGACAACGCCGCCTACTACTTCATCAACGCAGATGCCGGTGTGGGGACCAAACGGCGCATAGAAACAACGGACAACAGCACGCTCGCCCCGACCGCTACCGCCACCAGCTACACGCATTACGGATTTACCGAAACCGACCAGTGGTGCCTTGGCGAAGCCGGAAGAAACTGGTACGGTGACCGTTACGACGTAACCACCAGCTATACCTACTCGCTTCCGCTGCCCTCCTCCATCACCGGCACCGGACGGCTCTCCGTGAACGTGGCCGCCGTTTCCGCCACCAGCTCCTCTTTCTCCGTCTCCACCGGCGGGAACACGCTCGGCTCTGTCTCAGTCGCCGCCATCAGTGGCGTGGATTTCGCCCAAAGAAGCTCCCACGACTTCTCCTTCACACCGGCAGGCGGGAACACCTCCGTGACACTCACTTACAGCAAACCCAGCGCCTCCTCCAGCGGCTACCTCAACTATCTGGAGTGGCAAATCCCCTGCCAGCTCCGACTTGAAAACTGGCAGACCCCCTTCTGCCGCCCCGAAAGCGTGGGAGAAAACACCGTCACGCAATTCCAAGTCGCCAATATGGTTTCTGCCGCGAAAGTGTGGGACGTGACCGACATAACCAGCGTCAGCCAGATGGCGGGGACACTCAATGGCACGACCTTCTCCTTCAACGCCCCCACCGACCAACTGCGCAAGTTCGTGGCGTTCACCGACAACCAGAGTTACGTCGTCACGCCGGTCGGAAACGTGCCGAACCAAGACCTCCACAGTTCCAGCCAAGTGGACATGGTCATCGTGGCATACCCCGATTTCCTGACACAGGCGGAACGACTGGCGGAATTCCGCCGCAGCAACGACGGGCTGTCCGTCAAGGTGGTAACACCGCAACAGGTTTACAACGAGTTCTCCAGCGGCGGGCAGGACATCACCGCCATCCGCGACTACATGAAAATGATTTACGAAAAGACACAGGGGGCGCAACCGCGCTATCTGCTGCTGTTCGGCCGCCCGTCATACGACTACCGGGGCATCGAAGGAACCTGCAAGCTCTTCGTTCCCAACTACCAGACGGACACCACCCCGAACGAATACGCCCTCCGCTCCAACGACGACTTTTTTGGCATATTGGACGACAACGAAGGCGAAGGCAGCCGGGGCATGGTGGACGTGGCGGTGGGGCGTTTCCCTGTCACCAGCTCATCGCAAGCGAAAATCGCCGTGGACAAAACCATCAATTATGCTTCCCGCGAGATCCTGGGCAGCGGAACTTCCTACTGCAACTTCGGAAGCTGGAAGAACATCGCTACCTTCGTTGGTGACGACGAAGAGGGAATCACCCATGTAGTGGCAGCGGACTCCGCCGCCACCTGCGCCGAAAGAGCCAATCCCGGCATCAACATCGAGAAAATCTATCTGGATGCCTATGAGCAGGTAACTTACTCATCTTCGGCACGCTATCCGGAGGTAACCAAAGCCATCAACAACCGGATGAACGCCGGCTGCCTGCTGTTCGCCTACTTCGGGCACGGAGGCAAGAACGGCTGGGCGCACGAGCGCATCATTGAGCTGACCGACATCAGCAAGTGGGCAAACCGATACAACCAGCCGTGGATGGTGACGCTGACATGTGAGTTCGGCTGGTACGACCGCGCCCTGACAGCCCCTGCTGAAATGGTGTTCCTCAACGCCAACGGCGGAGCAGCCGGCATGATCACCACCTCCCGTGTCGCCTTCACAGTCAGCAACCAGCATTATGGTGAAACCATTTTCTCCCGCATCTTCGACCGCGACGACCACAAGTCCATCACCATCGGCGAAGCAAACCGTAACACCAAGAACGAATGTGGCGGCGCCGACGACTTCCGCAACATGATATACGTGATGGGGGATCCCGCCATGCGCCTCGCCGTCCCGCTCTACAACGTCGTCACCGACTCCATCAACGGGATTTCCGTGACAGACCACATGGACACGCTCCGAGCGCTCTCCCGCGTCACGGTTTCCGGCCATGTCGAAAACAACTACGGCAACTTCCTGCCCGACTTCAACGGCATCCTCTACCCCTCCGTTTACGACAAAAAGACGACGGAACACACTCTCCAGAACGATCCCGACAGCCGCTACTTCGAGTTCCAGGTCCAGAAGAACATCCTCTTCAAGGGGAATGTGACGGTGAAAGACGGACGGTTCTCCTTCTCCTTCATCCTCCCCAAAGACATTAACTATGTGTACGGTTCCGGGAAAATAAGCTACTATGCCTACAGCAGAAACGCTGAAGCCGCCGGCTCGTTCCGCGAAGCCGTCATCGGCGGCATGAGCGACACGCCCGTCAGCGACAGCAAAGGCCCTGAAATTGAGTTGTACATGAACGACGAAAACTTCGTCAATGGCGGAACGGTCAACACCTCCCCCACCCTTTTGGTGAAACTGAAAGACGACTACGGCATCAACACCACGGGAAACGGCATCGGGCACGACCTCGTGGCCATCATCGACGGCAAGGAGCAGACGGTGCTGAACAACTACTACGAGGCGGAGCGTGACAGTTTCAACTGCGGCGCCGTGCGGTATCCGTACGAGAAGCTTTCGGCCGGCACCCACACGGTGAAGGTGCGGGCATGGGACATTCTCAACAACGTTTCCGAAAGCGAGCTGGAATTCGTGGTGGTGAGCGACGAAGGCCCGGTTCTGGACCATGTGCTCAACTACCCCAACCCCTTCACTACCAACACCTCTTTCTTTTTTGAGCACAACCTGCCCGGCACCGAGCTCGACATCCTCATCACCATCTACACCATCTCGGGGAAGGTGGTGAAAAGCATCAACACCAAGCAGGTGACGGAAGGGTTCCGCAGCCAGCCGATTCCGTGGGACGGCCGCGACGACTTCGGCGACCGCCTCGGACGCGGCACCTACCTCTACCGCCTCAAAGTGCGCACCCCCGATGGCAAGCAGGCCGAAAAGTTTGAAAAAATTGTCATCCTATAAAATATTGGTATTGTTTTTGCGTTAAACGTAGATGTTTTATTTTGAACCAAAATTTATTTTTGAATGAAAAGAATACTCTGCTTAATGCTCCTTGCCGCCCTCGGCTGCACGGCTGCATACTCCCAGAACACGAATAATTCAGGGTACAACACGATCGGACAGGATTTGAATACCATTACCACGGCCGTGCCGTTTTTGCAAGTCGCCCCCGACTCCCGTTCGGGTGCCATGGGTGACATGGGCGTGGCTACTTCCGCCGATGCGAACTCCCAGCACCACAACCCCTCCAAGTACGTCTTCAACAAGAACAAGTTCGGCATCTCCATCTCCTACAGCCCGTGGCTCCGCAAGTTGGTAAACGACATCAACCTGCTCTACCTCGGCACCTATTGGAAAATAACCGACAACGACGCTCTCTCCTTCTCCCTCCGCTACTTCTCGCTGGGCGACATCCAGTTCACCGACAACTACGGGGCACCTATGGGAACCCAGAAGCCCAACGAATTCGCCATCGACCTCGGGTACAGCCGCAAGCTGATTGACCAGCTTTCCATCGCCATCACCCCGCGCTTCATCTATTCCAACCTCACCGCAGGGCAGTATGTGGAAGGGCAGGAAACCAACGCAGGTCTGGCCGGCGCCGCCGATGTGTCAATGTTCTATGAGCAGGACTTCGCCCTCGGCAAGAGCAACATGAACAGCACCCTCCGTGCCGGTTTCAACATTTCCAACATCGGAAACAAGATTTCCTATTCTTCGGGAACCCTCCGCCGCGACTTCCTCCCCACCAACCTGAAGCTCGGTGTGAGCTATTCCGTTGATTTTGACGAATACAACACCTTGATGGCCGGTATTGAGGTCAATAAACTGTTGGTCCCCACCCCGCCGGAATATAAGATCAATGATTCCACCGGACGCATTGAATACGATGCTGCCAACAACCCCATCATTGCCCGGGGTAAGAACCCCGATGTTTCTGTGGCACAGGGCATCTTCCAGTCCTTTGCCGATGCACCCGGCGGTGCCGCCGAAGAGTTCCGCGAGGTCAACTGGTCGGTGGGCTTGGAGTACAGCTACCGCAAGCTCCTGTTCGTGCGTGCCGGCTACTTCTTCGAGCATCCCACGAAGGGCAACCGCCAGTTCATCACTGTCGGTGCGGGTATCCACTACAGCATCTTCGGCTTGGACGTGGCCTACCTCTTCACCGTTGACCAGCACCACCCGCTGGAGAACACCCTCCGTTTCAGCCTCACCTTCGACTTCGCCTCCTTCAAGAAGGACGACATCAAGAACCAAGGGCGCGACCAGATGGGTCGGAAGTAGGAGATAGGGGATAGTGATTAGGGGATAGTGATTAGGGGATAGTGATTAGCATATATTGTAATACCTTGTGGACCCTGTAGGGGGGGGGATAGAATGAAGGTGGGTATGCAATGCCCGTTTTATAGGAGATAGGTTTCAGGGGACCGCATAAAAAACATATATCAGAGTGGATGCAGAAAGTTTCAGAGTCGGTTTCGGTTACGATTCGCACCGTTTGGCAGAAGGGCTTCCGCTGGTTTTGGGCGGTGTGAGCATTCCGTCCGACCGCGGCTGCGTGGCTCACTCCGACGGCGACGCCGTGATTCATGCCCTCTGCGATGCACTGCTCGGGGCAGCAGCGCTGGACGACATCGGCACCCACTTCCCCGACAACGACCCCGCCTACAAGGGCATCGACAGCGCCCTCCTTTTGCAAAAAACGGTGGCGTTGCTCCGTTCGGAGGGCTGGCGGGTGAACAACGCCGACATCACCATCATCCTTGAAAAACCGAAGCTGGCCGACCACAAGCCGCTGATGCGTGCCCGTTTGTCCGAACTGATGGGCGTGCCTGCCGGAGCGGTCTGTGTGAAGGCGAAGACGAACGAGAAAATGGGGTTCGTCGGGGCGGGCGAGGGCGTGGCCGTCACCGCAGCCGTTTCAATTATACCATTGACAACATAAAACCACCATTCCCGTAGAGACGCAAAATTTTGCGTCTCTACAATTTACATTCTAAAACTGAAATGAAGATCCGCCGAATCTATACAATATTATTATTGTGGTTGACCATCCCTGTGATGGGCTGGGCGCAGGTGGGCGGAAATTACATTTACAACTTTTTGAATTTCAACACTTCCAGCCGACAGGCGGCGTTGGGCGGCACCTTGCTGGCCGTTTACGACGACGACCCGTCGCTGATCCTGTACAACCCGTCGCTCATCGGGGCGAGGCACCATACGGCGCTGGAGGTGAGTGCGGTGGACTATTTCTCCAACGCGGCCTACGGGTCGGCGATGTACTCCCACACGTTCGACAAGGTCGGCAGTTTCGCCTACGGAATGCAGTTCGTGAACTACGGCAAGTTCACGATGACTGACGAGAGCGGCTACGACCAAGGCTACTTCCGTGCCGGCGACTACGCGGCGACCATCGCGTGGGGACGCCAGCTTGACAGCAATTTCACCATCGGCGCGGATCTGAAGCTCATCTATTCCACCTACGAATCGTACAAGTCGTTCGGATTGGCGGTGGACGTGGCGGCATCCTATGTGAACCAGAAGAAGCGTCTGGCGCTTTCCCTGCTCGCCCGCAACATCGGCTCCCCCATCGTCAACTATGTGCCGGGGCAGTTCGAGAAAATCCCGTTTGACCTGCAACTTGCATTTTCACAGCGTTTCAAGTTCATCCCCGTGCGGTACCACATCTCCCTGCACCACCTTTACCGCTGGGACATGCGGTATGTAGGCGAAAACGATCCTCTCCTGGAGTACGACGTGACGACCGAAAGTCCCATCTATCCGTCAAAGACCGCGCAGTTTTTCGACAACATGTTCCGCCACCTCACGGTCGGCATCGAAATCATTCCCGTGAAATACCTGTCGTTGTATGTTTCCTACAACCACAACCGCCGGCAGGAGATGCACATTCCGCAAAAGCGCACGCTGGCGGGATTCTCTTACGGTTTCATGATCGACATACACTCTATCCGCATCGGTTTTTCACGCACCCATTACGCCGCCGGCGCCACACCCAATTTCTTCAACTTTTCGGTCAACATCAACGAACTGGCGAAGATTTCTTCCGAAAAGAAAGCAAGAAAACTGAAAAAAGAGTCGCTTCCGGCCAGCTAATTTGAAAAAATACATATTTTTTTGAAAATTATTTCTCTATAAATCATTATTTTACAAATAAAATTAAAAAAAGTGATTTTTTTTCGCAATATGCACAATAAACCATTTCTGACTGCGTTTTGATAATCGCTTTTTCGCAAAGATGGGCGTTGGTGTAATGGCAACACTACAGATTCTGGTCCTGTCATTGAAGGTTCGAGTCCTTCACGCCCAACAAAAAAAAGACCTTGGAAACAGGGTCTTTTTTATTTTATCCAACTGTAAAAATTAAATTGAAAAAGGATGGTTGCTATATTAAAAAAACAATGTAAATTTGCGGCCTCAAAATTTAATACATAAAAAAATGGCAAATACTGAAAAATTAGGCGCTAAGCAAGAAATCGAAGGACAGGAAAATGAAAAAAAGTGGGTCGCTTTTTACAAAAATAACGAGAAAGTCATCTACGGGGTGCTCCTTGGCATCCTCATTGCCGTCATTTTAATCATAGCCCTCTACCGTTTCGTCATCGTTCCGAGAAACCAGAAAGCCGCGGAAGCCATCATGCCTCCGATTGAACAGTTCACCATCGGGCTGAGCACCGGCGACTCCCTCGCTTTCGCCACTGCGCTGGATGGCAACGAAGAGTCGGACGGATTTCTCACCATCATCGACGACTACGGCAGCACCAAGGCAGCCAACACGGCCAAGTACTACGCCGCCCTCTGCTACCTCCACCAGCACAATATTGACGAAGCTCTCGAAATGCTTCTGAAATACAAGAAAAAAGACGACAACGTGTGGTATTCCGCCCAAATGTTGATCGGCGACCTCTACGACGAGCAAGGCGATGTGGAAAATGCCAAGAAGTACTACAAACACGCCATCAAGGGCCGAACCGATCTGGTAGCCCCCACCGCCGCTTTCAAACTCGGAATGCTTTACGAACGCGAAGAGAACTGGGGTGAAGCTTACGAAAACTACAAACTCATCGAGGATAAATTCTACCCGAGATACACCGAAATGGGCGTTTCCAAATATCTTGAACGCGCAAAAATCAAAGCCGGAAAATAATGAAGAAAAAGGAAAATCTTTCCGAAATTTCCATACTTAAAAACTCCAATAATGCCAATTGCAAAATTGGCATTATTGTCAGTATGTGGAACGAAGAAGTCACATCTGCCCTTGAAAAAGGCGCAGTGGACACACTTTTGGAGGGCGGAGTGCCCAAGAGCAACCTGCTGGTATTCCACGTCCCCGGCAGTTTCGAACTGCCGTCGGCGGCGGCGATGCTGCTGGAAGCAAACGAGAATGTGGATGCCGTCATCTGCCTCGGATGCATCATCCAGGGCGAAACGCGCCACTTCGAGTTCATCGCCCAAGCCGTGGCCAACGGGATCGCGAAAGTGGGCATCGAATACACCGTGCCCGTCATCTTCGGCGTGCTGACCTGCAACACCGCAGAGCAAGCCACCGACCGCTCCGGCGGCAAACACGGCAACAAAGGCGTGGAAGCCGCTGCCACTTGCCTCCAGATGCTCCAAACCCAACGGGAAATGCATAACCGAAAGTAGGGAATAGTGAATAGTGAATAGTGATCAGGGGATAGTGAATAGTTTTTCTATACCCTAACTACTATACCCTAACTACTATACCCTAACCCCTATACCCTAACCCCTATACCCTAATACCTAAAAAATGAAAGTAGTGTTTATGGGCACGCCGGAGTTTGCGGTGGCCACTTTGGATGCGATTTGCAAGGCGGGGCACGAGGTTGCCGCCGTGGTTACGGTTCCCGACAAGCCGGCAGGGCGCGGCCTGCAGCTCCGTCCGTCGGCGGTGAAGGAGTACGCCGTGGCCCACAACCTGCGGGTGCTGCAGCCCGAGAAGTTGAAATCGGAGGATTTTCTGGCGCAGCTGCGCGAAATCAACGCGGAGGTTTTTGTGGTCGTCGCCTTCCGGATGCTTCCGGAGGTGGTCTATGCGATGCCCAAGCACGGCACCTTCAACGTACACGCCTCGCTGCTGCCGAATTACCGCGGCGCCGCCCCCATCCACCACGCGGTAATGAACGGAGAAACGAAATCGGGCGTCACCACCTTCTTCCTTGACCACCAGATCGACACCGGCGACATCATCGACAGCATCGAAGTGCCCATCCGCCCCGACGAAACCACGGGCGAGCTTTACGACGAACTGATGGCAAAAGGCGCGGAACTCGCCGTACGCACCTTGCAATGCATCAGCGACGGCACCGTCACCACACGCCCGCAACCCCAGCTGCCCGCCGACCAGCTCAAACCCGCCCCGAAAATCTTCAAGGAAGACACCTACATCGACTGGAACCGCCCCTCCGCTGAAATCTACAACAAGGTCAGGGGGCTGTGCCCCAGTCCCTGTGCCTGCACCCGCATCCGCAGCAAAAAGGGAACGGAAGAACAGATTAAGCTGTTTGAAACGCAGGTGATTTTGGACAGAAATGAAGCCGGAAAGCCCGGTACCATCCGCATCAAACTGCCTGACACTTTTGCAATTTCAACCATCGATGGAGAAATTTTGGTCAAAAAACTGCAGTGGCAAGGCAAGTCACGCCTTGATATTGAGGCATTTTTGCGTGGATTTCACCCAGAAAACTACGACTTGGGAGTTTTTTAAGATTTACACAAAATTTTGATTTTCAAATACATACACAATTTTTGTAAAAAAAATTGAATTTTTTTCAAAAAAAGTGAAAAAAAAGTTTGCAATTATCAAAATTACTGCTACTTTTGCGCTGTAAAGTTAATTAATTAACCACTTAAATTTTTTACAAATGAATAAAGCACAATTAATTGATGCCATCGCTGAAAAAGCTGGTTTGCAGAAAGTAGAAGCCAAGAGAGCTCTCGAGGCTTATGTTGAAGCCACCACGGAAGCCCTCAAGGCTGGTGACAAAGTCTCCCTCGTAGGTTTCGGCACCCTTTCCATCAACGAGCGCGCTGCCAGAAAAGGCCGCAACCCGCAGACCAAGAAGGAAATGATGATTCCCGCAAAGAAAGTCGTCAAATTCAAAGCCGGCGCCGACCTTGCAAACCTCTAATCGTGAGCGTAATGTAAAAAAGAGCCCCAGAAATGGGGCTTTTTTTATGGACAAAAACAACATCATGGGCAAATATCTCCACCACCAGAACCGTCCCCAAGAACCCACCTCCACAATGAGCGAACTGACCGTAGAACAAAAACGGGAGCTTCTCCCCTATCTCCGCACCTTCATCACGGAGGAGCGCGACACCCGCATCCTCGAAGTGCTCCAGAACCGCACGCGCCACCTCACCATCGTGCTGGAAGACCTCTACCAGACCCAGAACATCAGCGCAGTGATGCGCACCTGCGAATGTTACGGCGTGCAGGACGTGCATATCATTGAATAAGAAAACGAGTTCATCATCCACGATGCCATCTCGATGGGAGCGAACAAGTGGCTGACGCTCCATAATTACCAAAACGAGCTCGGCAATGTGGCCAAATGCGCCGACTACCTCCATGCCCATGGGTACAAGCTCATCGCCACCCTGCCTGCCGAAAACAGCGTCTTCGTGGACGACCTGCCGGTGGACGAAAAGACGGCCTTCTTCTTCGGCACGGAACTGACCGGCCTCTCCGAGGAGGCCGTGGCCGTGTGCGACGGCGCCGTCAAAATCCCGATGTACGGCTTCACCGAAAGCTTCAACATCTCCAACTCCGTGGCCATCCTCACCTCCAACCGCATCGAACGGCTGCACCGTTCCGGCATAGACTGGCGGCTCACCCCCGACGAGCACGACGAGCTCTACTTCGAATGGCTATGCAAGTCCATCCGCAACATAGACCTCATCCTGAAACGGAAACTGGAGGAGGGAATTTAGCCGCATATCTCCGGCTATCCCTCGCACGGAGTGCCAATCAACGTGGCCGCCGTGCATGAGTGGACGGTCACGTTGACGTAATCACCTTTTTTATAGTTTTTTCTGGGAAAGACCACCACCTTGTTCTGCGAGTTGCGGCCGAAAAGTTGCTCGTCGGAGCGCTTGGAAACGCCCTCTACCAGCACCTCAAAGGTTTTGCCCACATCCCGCTGGTTGTGTTCGAGCGAAAGCTGCTGCTGGAGGGCGATGATCTCTTCCAGCCGTTTGGTCTTCAAATCATCGGGAACATCATCCTCAAAATGGGTGGCGGCATAGGTATTGTCGCGAACAGAATATCTGAACGTGTAGGCGTAGGCATAGCCCACCTCGCGCATCAGCGACAGCGTGGCCTGGTGCTCCTCCTCGGTTTCGCCGCAGAAGCCGGCGATGATGTCGGTGGCGATGGCGCAGTCAGGAATCACCCGTTTGATGGTGGCGATGCGTTCCAGGTACTGTTCGCGGGTATAGACACGGTTCATCCGCTGCAGCATGGAGGTGCTGCCGGCCTGCACAGGCAGATGGATGTATTTGCAGATGTTGGGGTATTCGGCGATGGTGTGGATCAGTTCGTCGGAGATGTCTTTGGGGTGGGAGGTGGCGAAGCGTACCCGCAGCTGCGGTGACAGTTGTGCCACCATTGCCATCAGTTGGGCGAAGGTGGTGACGGTGCCGTCCTCCTCTTCGTAGCGGTACGAGTTCACATTTTGCCCGAGCAGTGTCACCTCCTTGTAGCCGTCGGCGAGGAGCTGGCGGGCTTCATTGAGGATGGTTTGGGGCGAGCGGCTCCGTTCGCGGCCGCGGGTGAACGGCACCACGCAGTAGGAGCAGAAGTTGTCGCAGCCGCGCATGATGGAGATGAAGCCGGAAACGCCGTTGGCGGCGTAGCGGACGGGCATGATGTCGTCGTAAGTTTCGGTTTTGGAGAGGATGACATCGTAGGCCTTCTCGCCGGCGGCCACCTCTTCGATGAGGCGGGGCAGCGAGCGGTAGGCGTCGGGGCCGGCCACAAGGTCAAGGGTCGGTTCCTCCTCCATGATTTGAGCTTTCAGCCGTTCGGCCATGCAGCCCAGCAAACCGACCATCATGCCAGGGTGCCGTTTCTTGACGGCGGCGAGGTCACGCAGCCGGTTGTGGATGCGCTGTTCGGCGTTGTCGCGCACCGAGCAGGTGTTGATGAGGATCAGGTCCGCCGACTGCTCGTCGTCGGTAATCTCGTATTCACTGGAAAGAATGGATGCAACCACTTCACTGTCAGCTACATTCATCTGACATCCGTAGGTTTCGATAAAAAGTTTTTTCATAGTTGAAAATTGGGCTGCAAAAGTACGGAATTCTTTTGAGTGAAGATTTCATTTATTATCGTATCTTTGCCGACTTCTTTTGAAACAAATTAATTCAGCAAAACGAATATGAAAAAACTTCTCCTATTTGTTGTCCTTTGCGCCGTTGCCACCGTGTTTGCAACGCCCGTCACGAAGGACGAAGCAGCGGTTGTATGCCGCAATTTCCTTGCGCAGAAAGTAGCCAACGGCCAGATTTCCAATGCCGATTTCTACTATTACAAAACTGAATTCTGGGACAACACACCCGTTTACCACATCTTCAAAATGGCCGAGACGGGCTTTGTGACCATCGCCGCCTCCAACCATTTCGAACCCGTCATCGGCTACTCCTTCGAAAGCGACTATCTGCCGAACCCCGCATCCACCTTCATCATGGAGGCCTACTCCCGCTGGATTGTGGAGTGCGAGAAAGAGGATGTTTCGTACAAGGGCGCACGGGAAAAATGGCAGTCATACCTTTCGGATGACTTCACGCCCGAGCCGACACGCAATACCACGGTCGGGCCGCTGGTGACCACCAAATGGAGCCAGGAAACCTTCTACAACGCCCTTTGTCCCTGGGATTCCCACGGTCCCGACCAGCATGTTGTAACCGGCTGCGTGGCCACGGCGATGTCGCAGATCATGAACTACCATGGGCATCCCCGCTCCGGGCTCCGGGGTTCCTCCTACATCCCCGCCCCCTACGGACGCATCACCATCATGTTCCGCGACTACACCTACAACTACAACGCGAACCCCAACAGACCGACAGGCTACTCCAACGAGATGGCTAAACTGATGTTCCACTGCGGCGTAGCCGTACAGATGGGCTACACTCCTACCGGTTCCGGTGCCCACAGTGTCGATGCAATGGAGGCCATGTCCAACCATTTCAAATACGACAGCGCATGGCTCTGCGAGCGCGGTCTTTTCAATGAAATCGAGGAATGGCGTTCCGCATTGAGATCCGACCTCAACAAGCTTCGCCCGCTTTACTACTCTGCCAACGATGGTCAGGGAGGCCATGCCTTCATCCTCGACGGCTACGACGAAGACGGAAAGTTCCACATCAACTGGGGATGGGGCGGAAGCTACGACGGATACTTTGTCGTTGTGGACAACTATCAGGAGGACGATGAGTACAATCCCGGCCACAACATGGGCTACACACTGGGAATGTCAGCCGGACGACTGATTTTCCCGGTTACAGATGCGCCCGGTGTCTGTTCGGGACACCAGCGCAACACGGCCTCGTCGGGCACCATCCGCTCCGGCGAGCCGACCAAGCTCTACGCCGCCGACGCCGACTGCTCGTGGATGCTCGCCGCCCCTGAAGTATCCCGCTACAACCTGACGTTCGACCGCCTCGAAACCGAAGAGGGCGCCGACATCGTCACCATCTACAACGGTCCGACCGTCGAGTCGGGCGTGGCCGGCACCTTCAGCGGCACCACCCTGCCCACCGATGTGCTCCACATCGATGCCGACAGCGTGTTAGTGACCTTCACCTCCAACGGCGAGAACCAGATGCACGGCTTCCAGATCAGCTACACCACCGTGGGCGCCGGACAATATTGCTCCGAATCCGAGAACATTACAACAGAAGGGGTCTTTGACATCACCGATGGAAGCGGCGACGCAAACTACCGCAACAACAGTGTCTGCACTTGGAACATCAAGCCCACAGGCATGCACCACTGTTTCTTCAGCTTCCCGATGATGCGCCTCGGCGAGGGCGACTTCGTGGAAATCTACGACGCCACCACCAGCCCCGCCACACTCCTGTACCGCTACGACAACCGCAACTATCCCGCACAGGATGTCCTCACCCTGAACAAAAGTAAACTCAAAGTGCGTTTCGTGGCCGACAACTGGGACGTGAGCGACGGCTTCCATTTCACGGCACAGACCGTCACCGCCGTGAATGACTACGCCGGTGTGAACGACCTCAGCGTTTTCCCCAACCCCGCCACCGACCGTCTGAATATCAGTTTTGTGATGGAAGATGAGAATCCCGTGTTCTGCAAGATCTTGGACATGACAGGCAAATTGTTATACAACAAGTCGATAGAATCCACTGGCGGCCTGATTGAGGAATCCGTGAATGTCTCGGAATTCGCCAAAGGCATCTATCTCCTCCGCATTGAAACCTCCAAAGGCACTACCATAGAGAAGTTCGTGAAAGAGTAGCCCACTGCTACAAGTACCTTTGCCGCTAAAAATCAAGGCAATGGCATTGAAAAATCCGGTCTTACAAATCTGCAAATCCGTCATTTTTCTGATGGCGGCTCTATTCGTAATGCCGACCTTGCAGGCCCATCACCGCGATTCGGTGACCGTGGCGGGGGTGGAGTTTGTCCGCAACGACCGCCAGTGGGACGAGAGAGTGCTGTACAAGGCATCGCTGCACGGCGGCGCCCTCTTCGCCGAACGCGACGGTTTCACCTTCGTCCTGCTCCACCCGCAGCAACTCAAGGAATTCTACGCCGCCAAGTCGAACCCCTCCACCGCCCGCAGCAACGGAATCATCGACGCCGCCGCCTACAAGCTGGTCTTTGCCGGCGCCAACTCGTCGGTATCCGTTTCCGGCCAAGAGGAGATTCAGGGATACAACAATTATTACATAGGTAACGACCCCGCCCGATGGAGCACCCGCGTGCCCAAATTCCGTGAGGTGTTTTACCAAAACCTTTACGACGGCATCGACTTGACCCTGTCGCAGTCGGCAGAGCACCTGAAGTACGAGTTCACCGTCGCGCCGGGCGCTTCGCCGTCGCAAATCTGCATGGACTACGACGGCATTGAGAACCTGATTGTTTCCAAAGGGAACCTGATTGTCAGCACATCCGTGATGCAGGTGGTGGAATTGCAACCGTACGCGTATCAGGAGGATGCGAACGGTCTGCGTGAAAGCGTGCCCTGCCGCTACCGCGTGAACCGCCGCCGCCTCACCTTCGAGGTGGGCAACTACGACCCCACCCGCCCGCTGGTGATCGACCCCGTGCTGATTTTCTCCTCCTATTCCGGCTCCACCGCCGACAACTGGGGCTATACCGCCACTTACGACAAAGAGGGCAACCTCTATTCAGGCGGCAATGTCTTCAACGTGGGCTATCCCGTGACCACGGGCTCTTTCCAGACCGATTTTGCGGGGGGAAGCACCGACATTGCCATCTCCAAGTTCGATGCGGGCGGCTCCTACCTTCACTTCTCCACCTATCTGGGCGGCACAGGTACCGAAGTCCCCCACAGCCTCGTGGTCAACGACAACAACGAGCTATACGTTTTAGGGACCACTTCCTCCGCCGATTTCCCCGTGACCGACGACGCCTTCGACACCACTTTCAACGGGGGCGAGGCATACGTGCTGACCTCCACCGTGCGTTTCAACGAAGGTTCCGACATCGTCATCGCGAAATTCAACGACCTCGGCACCCAACTTTTGGGAGCCACCTATGTGGGCGGAAGCGGCAACGACGGACTGAACACCGTATCCACCCTCCGCCGGAACTACGCCGACGAGGCGCGGGGCGAGATCATCATTGACAGACAGAGCAACGTCTATGTGGCTTCCTGTACCCAGTCGTGGAATTTCCCCGTCACTGCCAGCGTATTCGACACGTCCTTCTGTGGCGGGAACCAGGACGCCTGCATCATCAAATTCAACCACAACCTCACCAACATGATATGGTGCTCCTATCTGGGCGGCATGGGCGACGACGCGGCCTACAGCATCGTTCTCTCCGATGACAATAGCCTGTATGTTTGCGGCGGCACCACATCATCCGACCTGCCAACCACCCCGGGCGTGGTACAGCCCGCTTATGGCGGCGGCGACAACGACGGCTACATCGCCCATATTGATCCGAACGGGACACAGATACAGCAGATTTCCTCTT
>JAEEQA010000103.1 GCA_016285085.1 Bacteroidales bacterium | reverse complement strand
GATGTGGAAGGTTTCTTGGAATTAATCGTCCGATTCTCCTATGAGGACAATCAGATGGTCACCCAGTTGAAGTTCCATGCTGCCATGCGGGACCAAGAACCGGTCGGATCGTTTGACCATTATCACGCGGATGCCATGCGGAAGATGCAGGTCGCGAAGCGTTGTTCCGGAGGCCAGATCTTCATTCGTGACGATATGGTCACGTGTCAGCCCCATTTCTTCCGGAATCTCCATTCCGAAGGTTTCGGCTTGTGGTTCTTCTTCATAGCTGAGTTTCAGTAGTTTGGCCATACTTCTCAGCGTCATTCCTTGCATCAGTAGTGAGAAGAGTGTGATGAGGAACACGACGTTAAATATAAATGACGAAGAATCCATGCCAGCCACAATCGGGCAAAGGGCAAAGAGGATGGGACCAGCACCTTTAATGCCAACCCAAGAGACAAGGGTCTTAGCCCGGAACGAAAGCTTTCTGAACGGCAGCAAGCATAGATAGACGCTGGCTGGACGCGCTACCAACATCATGAAGAAAAATGTCAGCAGGGCAGGCAGAATCAGTGGCAACATCTGCGAGGGACGAGCCAACAGGCCCAACATAAGGAACATGGTCAACTGCATAAGCCATGTAAGACCATCAAAGAAATGCTGCATTTCTTTTTCCTGGGGCAAACGGGCTTTGTTGCCGATAATGATGGCGGTCACATAGAGTGCCAGCAGACCATTTCCGTAGAGCATGGAGGTTACGGCATTGGTGAAGAATCCGATGCTGAGAATCAGGATGGAAGTAAGGGCGAAGGTGGAAAAACGCACGCGATCCAGGAGCCATTTCGTTGCATACCCCATCGCGACACCTACGGCCACACCCACAACAACTTGGACCACCAAAATAAAAACCATCGATAATAGCCCATTGGAGAGCATGTCCTTGTTGGTAAGCATTTGCACAAATACGATGGTAAGCATATAGGCCATGGGGTCGTTGCTTCCAGATTCCAACTCCAGCAGAGGGCTTAGGTTTTCCCTCAGGTGCAGTTTCTTTTCCCGAAGCACAGAGAAGACAGAGGCAGAATCGGTTGAGCCCATTATGGCAGCCATCAGGAAACATGCCATGATACCGAACTCTGACTGATGTCCAGTGGTGAGCCAGATGAATAGGCCAGTAAGCAGCACCATGATAAAGACACCCAGCGTGGACAGGATGATACCCTGCTTGAAGACAGGTTTGGTTTCGGCAAAGGAGGTCTCCAGTCCGGCCGTGAACAGGATGATGGTCATCGCAAAATGGCCAATGGATTCCGCTATTTCGTAATTGTCAAAGTGCACACCGATGCCATCGGCACCAACCAACATGCCCAACAGCAGGAAAATCAGCAAGGATGGTGTCCCCAACTTGCTGCCCACCTTGGAGACCATTATGGCCACAAACACTAGCAGGGAAGCTAGAAGAAGCAGGTTCTCGGACAGCAGCATTATTGAATCTCAAATAGGTTCAAGAAACCGGTAATCATAAAGACATTTCTCACATCGGAGCTGAGGCCGCGTACGATGACCTTGCCTCCCTTGGTGGTTGCCGCCTTGCGGAGGGTAAGGAAAAGACGCAAGCCGGAGCTGGAGATATACTCCAGTTGCGGGCAGTCGAGTATGACTGTGCCGCCTGCTTTCTCGGCGAGTTTGTCAAACTGTCCAGTCATCTTTTGGGCTTCTAGTGTGTCAAGGCGGCCAATGAGGGTAGCCACCGTTTCATTTCCTTGAGTGTTGATATTGATTTCCATAAGTTAAATGTTTTTGGTCATAGTTAAAATGTTTTTGCCGTTTTTACGCTCATAGCTCACGCTATCCATAATGTTGCGTACCAGATAGATGCCAAGGCCTCCCACCTGTCGGTTCTCCGCACTCAGCGAGACGTCGGCATCCGGCTGGGCGGTGGGGTCGAAGGCCTTGCCGCTGTCGCTGATGACGAATGAGAGGGAATCCTTGCGAATGATGGCTTCGATATCCACCAAGCCGTCAGTCCCTTCGGGATAGGCATACATGATGACATTGGTCACTGCTTCTTCTAAGGCGAGATTGAGGTTGAGGGTGAGGCTATGGTCAAGATGCTTTTCCGCAGCGATGGTCTCCACGAAGTCTGCCAACTGGGGAATCTGCTGTATGTCGTTATGAATGAGGAGATGACGTTCCGAAGCATCGGGCGTGGCCTCGTTCAGATAATGAATGATAAACATCGTGATGTCATCGCTCTGCGGAGCGTTGCCAACGAAACCTGAAATGGCCTTCTGCATTTCCTCAATATGCGCCCTGGATCCTTTGAGGTTTGATAAGGCATTGAGCATACGCTCTTCGCCGAATAGCTCGTGCTTGGAATTTTCCGCCTCGGTGATGCCGTCGGTATAGAGGAAAATGGCGTCGTCGTATTGCAAATCAGTCTCCTGCTCTTGGAAGACGGCGCCTGCAACGATTCCGAGCGGAACATTGCTTGCCACCTTGAGTAGCGACTTGGTGGTGTTTAAGAGTACGGGAGCGTTGTGTCCGGCATTGCAATAGCGAAGGTGGCCACTCTTCGTATCGAGCACGCCACAGAAAAAGGTGACGAACATCGTGCTCTCGTTCATGTCCGACATGCTCTCGTTCATTGCTGTGACAATTCTCCCTGGACTTTTTTCGTGGACGGCCAGTGTGCGGAAAAGACTGCGGGTTACTGCCATCACCAACGAAGCGGGAACACCCTTGCCGCTTACGTCACCGATGCAGAAGTAGAGCTTTTCGTCAAGGATGAAGAAATCGAAAAGGTCGCCCCCCACTTCCTTGGCCGGAACGATGGAAGCACATATGTCGATGTCGCCACGATCGGGATAGGGTGGGAAAATCTTGGGGATCATTGACATCTGAATTCCCTTTGCGATCTCCAGTTCTTTCTCCATCCGTTCTTTCTGTGTGTTGAGCATCTTGTATTTCATCTGGTTCCTGAATGTCACACGGAGGATGATGACAATCATGACCACGCCCAGCAGCTGGAGTATGATCACGACCCCTCCCACTTTGCGGACACCGGCAAACATGTCTTTCTCAGGCACCACGATGGAAAGCGACCATCCTGTACGCTCCACCGGAGCAAAATAGACTCTGAATCTTTCACCGTGGTAGCGTATGGACATCTCGCCTTCTTGGCCGGAGAGCATAGCCTCGTTGATGCTTTTCAGCACGCCGGAGTCATCCGACTCGGCGGCAAATTGGTCAACGCTTTTGTTCATCACCAACGACTCATTAGGGCAGACCATAATCTGTCCGCTACGGCTCACCACTGTGCTGAAGGCGTTGGGATAGACTTTGATGCTCCCCATCAGTTCGGTGAGCCATTCCAATGATATGTCAGCGGTAAGAATGGCGGCCACTTCGCCGTTGTTATCTTTTACGGGCATGGAGAAGGTAGTCATCAGCATGTTGCCGCCGCCCTCGTCGTAATAGGGCTCCGACCAGTAGCCGTCCTGAAGTTCCAGAGGTTTAGTGAACCATTCCTGCGACGGATAGTCGTATTCATCTGTGGCCAGCGATAGGGTTAGTATCTTGCCAGTCTCTGTATCTCGGGTGGCGTAGGGTGAATAAAGAGGGTATTTCTTATTGTAGCCGGGCGTCATGGCGATGGTAGAGCCCACCACCACGGGATTGTTGTCCACCACGCGCTGCGGTACGCGAACCAGACTGTCGGGGTTGACCAGGCACCATTCGGCTATCCAAATGCTGTTGCGGACGGCACCCTCGGCCTGATCCACAATGCCCATAATCTCGTTTTCGGCGCTTCTCAATTCACTCTGGGCCCTCAACGAAGCCTCCTGCTTGATGCCACGCTGCGAAAAGTAATATTGTATAAGGCCAGTGGCCTCCAGCGTGATGATGGCTACCACCACCAGTAGCAGGCCGCCGCGTGCCGACACACCTAAAAACTTCTTTTCACTTATCTCCTTTTTTTTCATTTGGGGAATACTTGTTTGATTAACGAATCGAATTCACGGTATGCCTCGGTCTCATCCAGCTCGCGTAGTGCGTCGGCAAGGCCTCTGTAGTGCCATGCATGTTCTTTGGGGTCGCTGGTATGAAAGCGGTTCCAGAGTGCATCGCCCAGCGCGGCGTAGTCGCGGGCAATGGCTCGCATGTTGGAGAGTTTGTCGCCCATGGCCACTATCTTGGCATCGTGGCTGGCTTTTGAAAGGCGGTCGATGGCCGCTTGCTTGCGTTGATGCCAACTGGCTTCTTCGGTCATACCTGCGGGCATCACATCACTTTCGTCGGCCACCAAGGAGGCGATTCGCTCACCAAATTCGGTTCTGAGCTGCTCCACGGTCACATCGGTATCCTCCACCGTGTCGTGAAGGGCGGCTGCCGCCAGCAGTTCCTGGTCGGCGGTCATAGTGGCCACAATCTCCATCGCTTCCATGGGGTGGACGATGTAAGGATAACCCTTTCCACGGCGTTCGGTGCCCGCATGGGCATGGACGGCAAAGACGATGGCTCGGTCCAGTAATTCTGTATTCAAAGGTTTGTTTGCCATTGCTTATTGATTTAAGAAAGGTAGGTCTTTTGTTTGTTCTATCAGAAGTTCGGCCATCTCTTTGTTCACTTCGGAAGGGCCGTTCAGCGTGTCGAGCATCCATTTCAACCCAAAGCTGCCTCCCCCTTTTTTAAGGATATAAGCTGTACAAAGGTTTTGTGGTGCCACAGAGGTAGAAAGAATGTCGATGTCGGTCAGACCGATTTGGAAACAGGCAATCTGGTAGGCCGCCTCGGCATAGTCACTGATCAGTTTGTCAATATCGCCAAGTGTCTGGAATCCCATCTCCGTGAACAGCGGTAAGAAATTGGACAGGTCAACGGGCTGGATTTCCGCCTGGTTGATGGCGGCAATCTGGCGCATCAATGCGTCGAAGGGGCCAATTTGAAGATAGCTCTTGAAGGAGTCGCCGTCGAGTTGCACCTCGCTTAAGTTGCCCGAGGCCACCAAGTTCTGCACTTGACGGCGATAGTCGGCAAGTTCCAGACGGATGCGGCTGAACTCATCGTCCACCAGCTCCAGTATCCCCGCTAGGCGACTTAGGTTGCGTTTATATGTTCTAGGAATCTCCACCCCGCTCTTATAGCCTGTATCGTGGTTCATGTTGGCCCAGGCATGCTGGAGGACGGTGCGCATCTGTACCTCAAACCGGATTTGGTTCAACTCGGGATGCTCCGGGTGGGTGTAAGCCGACTCGGGAATGCGACAGATATAATGCAGGGAGAGGTAGCCGAAACTGTCAATCTCATGCACCTTGCGCTTGTCGATGGAGTTCTCCCAATCGATTTCGAACAGACGTTCCAAGACGGAGGCAACTTTGTCCACGTCGTCGTTATAGAAGGTAATCACGCGTATGCCTACCAGGTCGGTGATGTCGTAGATGCTTTGGTATTTATCTCCTTTAAGCTGGAGTTTTCCGGCAAGGGAGCTTTCTGTCTTCACACGATGCTCCACGGCAGCCACGATGATGCCTGCTTCCGCAAAAAAGTCTTTCAACCTCTCCGGAATCAACTCCGCCATTTTTTCATAAACAGGCAGCAGGCTACGGTACTGGGCAAGCAACTCGTCAGTGTGCGGCGATTTTGTTCTCATAATAGCGGATATTTTCAGCCATAAACGATGCCACCTTTTCAGGATCCATGCCTGTTACATCAAAAACGAAATTATAGTGGCGGGCATCGTAGCGCGAAGACTCGGCAACGGTCTGCACGAAGTTGTCTCTTGCCTGGTCAACGCTATCCACAACCTTGGCGGCTTCTTCTGCGCTGAGGTTTTGCTTTCTTGCGATACGTGCAATGCGGGCCTCACGTTTGGCAGTGATAAGAAAGTGCACTGCGTTCGGTTCATTGCGGAAAATATGAAATCCTGCACGACCCACGATGATGCAACTCTCTTTTTCGGCCAAGTCACGCAGAAACCGTTCTTCAGCGTAAAAGATACTCTTTGGCGTGGGTTCGGTGTTTGTACCGAGTATGTATCCGGCGGCGCCGAACTGCTGATAGAAAGTGCAGAACTCGCTCCACCAGTTTGTCTTCTGTGCCTTGATGCGGTCCATTTCTTCAAGAGAGAGGCCAAAATGCTTAGCCACAGCCTCAAGCACCGTGCGACCATAGACCTTAAAACCCAGTTTCTCTCCCAAGAGGCGTGCAATCTCGCCGCCGCCTGAACCGCATTCACGGTTGATAGTAATGATAATCTTGCTCATGTTGCTCTGTTTATTTTTTTGCAAAAATAGTAAATCAAACGCATAGTTTTTTTATAAGGGGCACAAATAGTCGATTTTTTTTACAAATTATATGATTAGCTTCACACGGAAACCTAACTCAGTGGGCTCTTCCAATACCTGTCGGCACAGTGTCCAGTACAGCGGCGAGTACCCAAAACCGTTTCTTCATTGTTGTTCGTTTTCTAACGTCGTTCTCATTCTATTGAAAGTCCTTATACGTTCCAACATGGCGGCAGCCCATGCGGTATTACCGGGCAGTTGGTAACGGCAGTTGCCGTTGGGCGAGGGAGTGAAGATGGTCTCTGCATTGTCGGTGAGTTGAACAGTGCCACGCTCGGAGAGCGAAAACAGACCGTCGCCCTCCACGGCATGGATGGCGGTCATCGCGTCCCACATGCGCTGGCCGGTGTTGCAGTCACACTGCATATAGACCTGCTTGATGGGATGCACGTCGGTCCACGAAACGTCGGCGATGACCTGTTCCGGAGTATATTCGACATCTTGCCCCACCTCCATAGGCGAGAATACCATATCGACCTCCTGCGGCCAAAGGCGGAAGAAGGTCTTGGAGAAGTCAATGCTCTG
>JAEEQA010000023.1 GCA_016285085.1 Bacteroidales bacterium | reverse complement strand
CGGTATCGTGCGCTGCCACAACCGCCAGGAACTCACCACCGTGTGCGCCATCTTCATGCACCCCGAGGTGAAAGGCAAGAACATGGCCGTCATCACCCACGCCGGCGGCCCCGCCGTGATGCTCACCGACGTGCTGTCCGACAACGGCATGGACGTGCCCCACATCGAAGGCCCGAAGGCCGACGAACTGCTCAGCAAGCTCTTCGGCGGCTCCTCCGTGGGCAACCCCATCGACTTCCTCGCCACCGGCACTGCCGAACAACTCGGCTACATCATCGATGCCTGCGAGAACGACTTCGACAATATCGACTGCATGTGCGTCATCTTCGGCTCGCCCGGTCTGTTCGCCAACTGGGAGGTGTATGAAGTGCTTGACCAGAAGATGAAGACCTGCAAGAAACCCATCTTCCCGATTCTGCCCTCCATCATCAACGTGAAGGACGAAATCGCCGACTTCATCACCAACAAGCACCGCATCAACTTCCCCGAGGAGTGCGTGTTCGGCAACGCGCTGTGCAAGGTTTACAATACCCCGAAACCGCAGCCCGAAGTGGTGGAGCAGCCCGAAATCGACGTGGCCCGCATCCGTCGCACCATCGACAAATGTCAGGATGGATATATGGAAATTGCTGACTACAACGAACTTCTGGACGCTGCCGGCATCAGCCGCAAGAAATCCGTGGAGGTCTCCAAGAAGGAAGACGCTCTCGCTTTCGCCCAGGAGGTCGGTTGCAGCAAGGATGTGCCGCTCGTGATGAAGGTGGTGGGTCCGCTGCACAAGAGCGACGTGGGCGGTGTCACCTTGAACGTGAAGGATTTGGACACCGTGAGCAAGGAGTTCGACCGCCTCATGGCCATCAAAGATACCTACGCAGTGGAGATGTACCCGATGCTGGACGGCACCGACGTCTATATCGGCGCCATCCGCGACGACAAGTTCGGCCATCAGGTGTTCTTCGGCTTGGGCGGCATCTTCATCGAGGTGCTGAAGGACGTGCAGAGCGCGCTGGCACCCATCACGGCTGCGGAAGCCAAGGAGATGCTGACGAAGCTGCGCGGCTACAAGATCCTGCAGGGCGTGCGCGGGCAGGAACCCGTCAACATCGACCTGTATGCCGACCAGATTGCCCGCGTGAGCGCGTTGGTGCAGGCCGCTCCCGAAATCGCGGAGATGGATCTCAACCCGCTGCTCGGCAACCCGCGTTATGTTACCGCTGTGGATGCCCGTATCCGTTTACAGAAATAGCAATCATTCAATTATTTGCTAAAAAGGAACCGGCTGAAAAGTCGGTTCTTTTTGTTTGGGAGCATCTTTTACACATTTCTACAAACCTCATTGCAATAAATTTACTATAAAAAAGTTATAATAAAGCGGCTTTTATGTACCTTTGCCGCGCCTACAAAGAAGTCAAAACTTATTGGAAAAATTTTGAAAGCATACCGTTATATTCTATTTTTTGTCCTGGTTTCCAGTATTTTATGGAGTTGCCGCAAAGAGGATATGGACGAAAACTCCAAATTGTCCTTCTCAACCGACCGGGTGAGTTTCGACACGGTTTTCACCACGGTGGGATCCATGACCCAGAATTTCCGAGTCTATAACCCGCACAATTACGATGTAAAAATTGATGTCATGCTTGCAGGCGGACGGGCGTCGGCGTTCAGCATCAACGTGGACGGGCAGTCCGGCACGAGTTTCACCGATGTGGAGATTCCCGCCAGGGACAGTCTTTTCATCCATGTGAAGGTGAATGTAAACCCCAACGACCAGACCCTGCCGTTCCTCATCACCGACTCGGTCATCTTCCGTCACGGGAAGACGGTGCAGGATGTGGATTTGTTGGCCTACGGCCAGAATGCGCACTTCATCGTGGCGGACGAAGGCAGCGGCTCCTTGCGGTACAAGATCATCGCGCACGAGCACGAGGTGGCGCACTGGACCAACGACCTCCCCTACGTCATCTACGGCGGATATGCAGCCGTAGATTCCCTCGGCACCCTCATCATCGACCCGGGCACCAAGGTCTATTTTCACACCGGCGCCGGCATCTGGGTTTATCGCTTCGGCAACATCCAAGCCGTGGGCACCAAAGAGGAACCCATCATCTTCCGCGGTGACCGGACCAGCAGCTGGTTCGACACCGACTACGCCCAGTGGGACCGCATCTGGATCAATGAAAGTGACATCGACAACCACTTTGAGTTCGTGGAAATCAAGAATGCCTTCATCGGCTTGCAGGTTGAGGCACTGTCGGAAATGCGGAGCGGCCGCACCATCCTCAAAAACTGCACCATCCACAATACGTACAACAGCGGCATCCTTGCCCGCGCCACCCGCATCACCGCCGAGAACTGCCAGATCAGCAACAACGGCGTGTGCGGACTGCAACTGCATATCGGCGACTACGACTTCAAGCACCTCACCGTCGCCAACTACTTCAGCCAGTCGGCGCGGAAGAACCCGGCCGTCTATGCCAGCAACCTGTACGAAAGCGGCAGCTACGCCTACGTGGGCGACACCCGCGCCGCCTTCACCAACTGCATCATCTACGGGATGCTGACCGATGAGGTCGGACTGTACCAGTCGGGCAGCGAAACCACGCTGACAGCCACTTTCGAGAACTGCCTGATTCGCAATACGCAGGAATTGAGCAGCTTCGTCAATTGCATCCGGAACCAGGATCCGCAGTTCACGAACAACACCAACCAGGAGTACACCCTCCGAAGCAATTCGCCCGCCATCAACGCCGGCAAGCCCGGTACGGGCGTCACCACCGACATCACCGGCACGCCCCGCGACGCCACCCCCGACATCGGAGCTTTTGAATATTAGGAGTTAGGAATTAGGAATTAGTTATAAATTAAATTGTAAATGAAAATGAAAAAAGGTATCTTTTCTCTCTTGTTGGCAATTTTTTGCATGATTGCCATCGCCCAGCCCGGAAACAACGGCACACCGCAAATGCCGCAAGGCACCATGCAGCCTAAAGTGCATTGTCAGCCGCAGGGACACCAATTCACCTCCAGCCAGAGCATCACACTGATGATTTGTTCCCCCAACAACGAGCGTTTCTGGCTGTATATCAACAACCAGCTTTTCACACGCCAGTCGGTGTATGTCGCCAAAGTCAACCTCGCGCCCAACCTCATCTACAACGTGAAGGTGGTGATGGACACCCGCAGCCGCGATGCCGTCAACGAGAGCCTCTGCCTCGGCGGCAACAGCGAAACCATCATGCTGACCGTAGAGCGCTCCCAGAGCCACGGACACATGCCCGGCCACTACCGTCTGCGCTGGAACGGTCAAAAAGTCAACCCGGGAGATAACAACTACGCCTACCTTTGGACGTACAAGAACGACCCGCGCGGCGTGAGATTTGCCAGCGGCATGGATTTCTACCCGATTGTGCCCACACCGCAACCTGCCGTACAGCCGACTCCCGTTCCACCGGCCCCTCCCGCCCCGATGCCCTGTTCCGCACCCGATTTCCAAAATATCAAGAATATCGTCCGCAGCCAGAACTTTGAAAGCGACCGTATGAACGTGGCGTTGCAGGCCATCCGCGGAAAACGCCTGACCGCCGACCAGATTGCCGACCTCGCCGAACTGTTTAAATTTGAAAACGACCGGGTCAAATTCCTGAAATCCGCCTACAGCGAATGCTTCGACAAGCAAAACTACTATGTCGTGTACCGGGTGCTGACCTTCTCGTCATCCAAGGACGAGCTGTCAAAATACATACAAACCCACTAATCTGAAATAGGGACTTCCTTGTCCCTATTTCATTTCTGCTTCCACCACTTTGCAGAGTTCTGCAAAGATTTCTTCCACTGTGCCCATTCCGTTGATCTGTCGGAGGATGCCTTTTTGGGCGTAATAGTCCTCGAGGGGCTTGGTTTGTGCAAAGTAGTTCTGGATTCTTTTTTCGATGATTTCGGGGGTATCGTCGCTGCGGCCCTCGATTTCGGCGCGTTTCAGAAGGCGGCGGGAGATCTCGTCAGCGTCCACGTTCAAGTTGAGGACGAGGTGTAGCGGAAGCACCGTCGGGAAGCCGACACCGTCAAGCATCTGCGCCTGCTGCACCGTGCGGGGAACGCCATCGAAAATGTGGCCTTTCACGTCAGGTAATTTTGTAAGGAAGTCGTGCAGCATGTTGATAGTCAAGGAGTCGGGGCAGAGGGCGCCACGGTCGATATACGATTTCGCCTCCAGTCCGAGGGGACTGCCCGATGAAATCTGCTTGCGGAACAGGTCGCCGGTGGAGATGTGGGCGAGATTGAATTTTTCAGCAAGAATTTTGGCTTGCGTACCTTTTCCAGAGCCGGGAGCACCCAGCATGACGATATTGAATTTTTCCATAGTAGTGATGAATGATTATTCCGTAACTTGGTAAATGTCAGGAAGATTTCTCCCCAACTCATTGTAATCCATCCCGCGCCCGACAATGAACTTGTTGGGGATGTTCAAACCAATGAAATCCAGCGGGAAGGATTTGCGAAACGATTCAGGCTTATAGGTGAGGGCGGCTATTTTCACATCCTTCGCCTTCTTCTCCATAAAAAGGTTAACCAAATACTCTGTCGTGTTGCCTGTGTCGATGATGTCGTCCACAATAAGGACACGGCGGCCGGCCACATCTTCCTCCAAACCGACCACTTCCCGGACTTTTTCGGTCGTTTTCGTGCCGGAATAGGACTTGACGCGGATACAGCCGAGCTGGCACGGGATGGTGAGCCGCTTCATCAGGTCGCAGCCGAAAACGATGCCTCCGTTCAGCACAATCAGGATGATGGGCACGTCGTTGGCATACTCTTTGTTTACTTTTTCGGCCACCACATCAATGGCTGCATCAATCTCTTTTTCAGAAATATACTTGACGAACTGACGGTCGCCGATGGTAATCACATCACTCATTTTTCGAGACTTTGGTTTTGGTTCCTAAGGATGGCAAAATTACAATTTTTTGGAAGAAATGTGCAGGATTTTTTAAGAATTTGCACACTTCTCCTACTTCGCTTTTGCCGTAAGTGCCAAAATGAGTCCGAGGGCGACACCGAGGAGTGCGGCGAACAGCACCTGCAGGGTGGGCGGAAGGATGAAGGTGATGGTGTGTGCGGGATACCAGAACAGCGGAATCGTCTTCTTGAAGACCACGCCCCACTGCACCTCCCAGTTGATGCTGCTCATGATTTTCTTCATCGGCATGGGACGGAAAAGTCCCGCCACGGTGCCACCCGTCTGCGTGATGTGGATATCGGTGCACTTGTGGAAGGTCATCATCACCGGTGCGAAGATGGTGTTCATCGCCACGCTCACGCAGAAAGCGATACCCACCTTACCCCATGTAAGTTGGGGTGAGGAGAAGATGTCCATCAGCGTGCCGTAGTCGCAGCCGGCCACCTTCGCCATAAAGGCGGGCGTACCGGTTTTGAAAATCATCATCGCCATCGTGATGCACATTCCGAGGAAGCCCCATACGATCATGCGCGGCACGATGCCGAACCCTTTTTCATTATAAACTCCCTTTCGGATGCGCAGGGCCAGCATCTCGCCGAGCGTGGCAAGGATGGCGAACTTGAAGAAAGCCATGATGAAAGGATGCCGCGTGGTGGCGCTATTGAACCAGTCGAAAAAGCCGGTCGCGGGGATGAAGAACGGCACAAGTATTGCTATAATACTGATAATAAGGATGAAATCTTGTTTTTTCATTGTTTTGAATTGAGGCGCAAAAATACGGAAAAAGTCGTAAGGAGGGTACACAGAGAATGTGAAAAATGACAATGTCCAAAGGTCGGAAAAAGTTTTTCGGGGTGTACTCCTGTTTGGGAAAAATGTTGTACTTTTGCCGCCGCTTTCCGAGAGGGAAGACGGCCCCATAGCTCAGTTGGTTAGAGCAGCTGACTCATAATCAGCGGGTCCTTGGTTCGAGCCCGAGTGGGGCCACAAAAAAGCGGCATCCGTGTTCATACGAATGCCGCTTTTTGTATGCGAAGCCCTTGCGAGCGGTTTACGACAGCGCCTGGTTGACCTTCTGCGAACTCTTCAGAATGGCGTCGTACTCCTCGGGGGTGATATCGTTGAAGAAGTAGTGGACGGGGTTCACCTTCTTGCCGCCCTTGATGACCTCGTAGTGGAGGTGCGAGCCGGTGGAGATGCCGGTGCTTCCGACATAGCCGATGACTTGCCCGCGCACCACCTTCTCGCCGGGCTTGACAGCCTTCTTGGAAAGGTGGGCGTAAAGGGTCTGGTACGAGTACCCGTGGTTGATGAGCACCGCGATGCCGTAGCCGCTGCCCGTCTTTTCGCGCGATACCACACCGTCGGCGGTGGCATACACCGGAGTGCCCTTCTTGGCGGTGATGTCAATGCCCGTGTGCGGTCGCAGCACCTTCAGGATGGGATGGTAGCGGTATCCGAAACCGGACTGTATTTCATAGATGTTCGGCAACGGACGGATGGCAGGGATGCACCGGAGCATGTCGCTTTTTTTGCCTACCATGCCGGCGATGGTGTCGAAAGAACGCGACTGCACCGACAACTCCACACAGAGCCGGTCGGCCTTGTGGGTCACATCGTTCAGCAGTTTTATGACATCCGGGGACTTGATGTCCTCCAATGGGACGTTTTCGGCAAGGAAAGGATAGCGCTCGTTCATCGGTATCGGCTCGCTTTCGAAGATGGAACGGTAAATCTTGTCGTCGCGCTCCTGGATGTCCTTTGCCACTACAGTCAGTTGGTCCACACGCTGGTCAAGGGCTTTCAGTTGCTCCTTCAGCTCCTCGTTCTCCTGCCTGAGCATCAACTCTTTGGGAGAGTCGATAAGGTAGAACGAAATCCAGATGATGATAACCGAGAAGGCGAGAGCCGTCGCAAGGAACCACGCCACCCGTTTGGCGACGTCCTTGACAGACAACTGCTTCTTCTCGAAAGTCAGCGTTTCCGGATTGAAATAGTAGAAGTTCGGCAGCTTCATCGTCCGTTATTTTTGCAGTTTGAGCATTCTGTCTTTTTTGAGCTTTTCCGTCTCGGGAATGTTGTTGTATTTGCAAAGTTTCTTGAGGGAGATGGCACATTTCTGAGCGACGTAGAGCATGGATTCCGCATTGACCACCTTGTAGTAGGGCTCCTTGCAGGCGCTGTTTTTACGTTCGATGTAAACCACCTGGCCCACTTTCAGCTTGGCGTTCCCGGTCACATCGTTGTATTTTTTGATACGGGCTTCCTTGTCCTGCACGTCGCGGGCGATCTTGGCGTAGGTGTCGCCCTTCTCGGCGATGACGAACAGGGTGCGGTTGTTGACGTACACATCACGGTCGGTGAAGGGGTAGTCGGCACGGGGATACTCACCCTTGAGGGCGGAAAAGACGGTGAGGGCAGTGGGCTTTTCCTCTCTTACGGCCACCTCTGTGGCTTCGTTCGCGTCAGCGGCAGAGCTTGTGGCCGATTCTTGGGCGGGTGCCGGAGTTGGGGTCGGGGCAGGAGCGGGCTTCGCGGGTTGCTTTTGTGCCGGAGGGTTGGCCGGCTGGCTGTTTGCGGGCTTTGCCGTCGGGTTGTCCGTATGCTGTTTCGCCGGCTTGTGGGGTTTGTGCGGCTTGGCGGGTTCGGGCGAGATGCGGGAATCGTCGTTGGCCGGGACGGGCTGCACTGCGGGTTTTTCGGGTTCCTTTACGGAAGTCTGTTCGGGATGAACGTCGGGATAGTTTTTGAAATAGCCGTTGGCGAGCCGCTCCTGATAAAGGGTGTCGAGGCGGGCGATGTGGTAGGTCTCGATGAGGCGGATGAGGCGGTTGGCATATTCGGGGTTTGTGGCGTATCCGGCGGCCTTCAACCCCTTGGCCCAACCCGCGTAATCCATCACGTCAAGCTCGAAAAGCCCACTGTAGCGGGGACGGGTTTTAAGGAAGAGCGAGTGGTCGTTGAACGACTCTTCCACTGTGGCGTATTTGCGGAAACACTCCTGCAGTTCATCGTCGTCGATGAGGATGGTGTCACCTTCCCACTCCTTGTGGCACTTGATGCCGAAGTGGTTGTTGCCGTCCTTGGCGAGGTGGCTCATGCCGCAGGCACTCTCAAAAATCCCCTGCGCGATGGTGATGCTGGCGGGGATTTTGTACTCGTACATCTTGTTGATGGCGGGTTCTTTATAGCGCTCGATGTAGGCATAGATGTCCTCTTCAGTATATTGTCCAAAAAGCGAAACGCAGCTGATGGAAGCGATGATGGTCAGCAGGATGACTTTTGTTTTTTTCATATTGCAAGACTTTAATTCACACTTGGATACAAGTTTGCAAAGGTATCATTTTCAGACAAGAAAAAGATTGTTTGAACAAAAAAGAATTAAACAGTCCATCGTTGATGAAATAAGCGCGGAATCCGGAAGGAAAACCGCCAAATTTTCCCTTATCTTTTTTAGAAAATTAGCGGCAAAAGATACCGATTTTTTCCGTACTTTTGCCGCCTTATTGTGTAAAGTAAATAATCAAAACAAATAAACCGATATTTATGAGCAACGAACAGTTATTCAACGAGTTTCCTCCGATTTCAACCGAACAATGGGAGGCTGTCATTGAGAAAGATTTAAAAGGTGCCGACTACGAGAAAAAGCTGGTGTGGCGCACAGACGAGGGCTTCAAGGTACGCCCCTACTACCGCGCCGAGGACCTTCCGGACGTAGGCTACCTGAACGCGCTGCCCGGCGAGTTCCCCTACACCCGCGGCACGAAGGCCGACACCAACGCGTGGGAAATCGTGCAGAACGTGACCGAGACCTGCCCCGTGAAGGCCAATGAGGTCGCCCTCGCCTCCATCAAGGGCGGCGCCACGATGATCTCCTTCAACGTTTCCGAACTCAACGGCGCCGACGACCTCGCCAAACTGCTGCAAGGCATCGACCTGAACACCGTCGGTGTGCGCTTCCTGCACGCCAAGGCATACCTTCCCATCGTGAAGGAGTTCGTCAAATACGTGGAAGCCAACGGTTTCGACAAAGAGAAAGTGATGGGCGGCACCGGCTTCGACGCCATCGCCTACCTGATGCGCCAGAACAAGTTCTACCGTTCCAAAGAGGAAGACCTCGGTGAAGCCCTCGAATTAGTGAAGATGACCGAGGAGATGCCGAAGTTCAAGGCGGTCAACATCCAGGGCATCCTGATGCACGACTGCGGCGCGACCATCGTGCAGGAACTGGGCTACACCCTCGCCATCGCCAACGAATATTTTGCCTTCGCCACCGACAAAGGCATCGCCGTGGAGAAGTTCGCCCGCAAGATGGAGTGCACCCTCTCCATCTCCTCCAACTATTTCATGGAAATCGCCAAGCTGCGCGCCTTCCGTATGTTGTGGGCCACGATGCTGGAACAGTACAAGCCGCAGTGCGACTGCGCCTACAAGATCCGCATCAACTCCGTGGCATCCACCTGGAACAAGACCATTTACGACCCGTACGTCAACATGCTGAGAACGACGACGGAGGGTATGTCCGCCGCCCTCGGCGGTGCCGACAGCATCACCCTGCAGCCGTTCGACGTCACCTACAAGAAAGACGACGACTTTTCGCGCCGTATCAGCCGTAACGTGCAGATCATCCTGAAAGAGGAGTCCTACTTCGACAAGGTGGTGGATCCCGCCGCCGGCTCCTACTACATTGAAAACCTGACCGACTCCATCGCCGAGTACGCCTGGAAACTGTTCCAGAGCGTGGAGGCCGAGGGCGGCATCATCACGATGACCGAGGACGGGCGCATCAAGGCCGCCATCGAGGAGAGCTGCAACAAGCGCAACATGAACATCGCCACCCGCCGCTACATCCTCCTCGGCACCAACCAGTACCCGAACATCAACGAGCAGATGGCCGACAAGGTGGAGAAGAAAGTGGAGGAGACCAATCCCGGACTGCGCCGCTACCGCGGAGCCATGGCCTTCGAGGAGCTGCGTCTGGAAACCGAACGGCAATCCGCCAAAACAGGCCGTCCGAAGGTGTTCCTTTTGAAGATCGGCAACCTCGCCATGCGCCAGGCCCGCGCCGGCTTCGTCACCAACTTCTTCGGCTGCGCAGGCTATGAGATTCTGGACAACACCGGTTTCGCCACCGTCGCCGAGGGCATCGAAGCCGCCAAGGCCGCCAAGGCAAACATTGTGGTCATCTGCAGTTCCGACGAGGAGTATGTCACCTATGGTGTGGAAGCCGCCAAAGCCGCCAAGGCCGAGGGCTTCATCTATATCGTGGCCGGCAACCCCGCCGAAGGTGTGGAAGAGCTGAAAGCCGCCGGCACCGACGACTTCATCCACGTCCGCACCAACGTGCTCGAATGTCTGCAGAAATACAACAAAATCCTTTTCAAATAAAATTAAAAATCAAAAATTAAAAATGTTGGGACGCAACGCATTGCGTCCCAACCCAAATAAAAATCGACAATATTGTGAAACGTCTTACCCTGTTTGCCACCCTGTTCCTCATCACATTCACATTGTCCGCAGAACAAATCTTTATCCAAAAAGCGACCATCCAACGGACGGTCGGCGACCTCCAGAAAAACACCAAGATGGCTCCCTCCCTCATCACGAAGGGGGTCAACCAGGCGGCGGCTTTCTGGACCGAAGCCGACGGTACGCAGGACGATTTTGTCAGTTTCTGCAACGAGAACTGCTGCAAGACCAGTGCTGAAAAGGAGATTCTGTTCCACCGGCTGTGCGACAACTTCGAGTCCATCCTCGGGCACAACAACCGCGTGACGGTTGAACTGAGCCTGCCCATCCACGTGAGCGGCTACACGGCTCTGCCCGTGGACGAGCGGTTCGCCGCCTACAACTCGCTGTCGCACCTCAACAGCGACATGTTCGACAACAAGATCGCTTTCGTCGTCATCCTCAACTTCCCCCATTTCACATTGAAGGAGAAGACGGAGAACGCGGACAAATGGAGCAGTCTCGAATGGGGCTACGCCCGTCTGGGCGACCTGTTCACCAACCGCGTGCCGGCCGAAAAGCTGCAGGCCATCACCGCCGCCACCGCCGCCGCCGACAACTACATCTCCAACTACAACATCTACATGGGGCGGGTGAAAGCCAATGACGGCAGCCAGTTCTGGGGCAAAGACCTGAAGCTCATCACCCATTGGGGACTCCGCGACGAGCTGAAGGCCGCTTACGCAGACAAGGAAACCGGCAAGGCCAAACAGGAGGTGATCTACAGCATCATGAAGACCATCATTGACCAGACGATTCCCATTGATGTCATCAACAAAAACAAATATTTCTGGTATCCAAGCGCCAACAAACTTTACAAAGAGGGCGGCACCATCGGAATCTACGGGGAGCCGGAAGGAGACGTCCGCTACCAATATCTTCTGAACAACTTCAAAGCGGAAAAGGCCGCCGATGCCTACTACACCGACAACTCCACCTTTATCGACCGCACCTTCAACGATGATTTGGAGATTTCGCAAAGCGATATTGAAAAGCTGTTCACTGCCTTTATGAAAACCGCTGAAGTCGAGAAGGTCGCCAAGCTGATTTCCAAGAAATTGGGAAGAAAGCTCCGTCCCTACGATATATGGTACAACGGTTTCAAAAACCGCAGTTCGGTGGACGAGCGCACGCTCGACCGTCTCACGCAGCAGCGCTACCCCAACAAGGAGGCGTTTGTGAACGACCTTCCGAACATCCTGCAAACGCTGGGATTCACCAAAGAGAAGGCCGACTTCATCTGCCACCACGTCACGGTGGACGCTTCCGTGGGCGCCGGGCACGCATGGGAGTCGCTGATGCGCAGTGACAACGCCCGCCTCCGCACCCGCATCGGTGAAAAGGGCATGGACTACAAAGGGTTCAACATCGGCATCCACGAGTTCGGGCACAATGTGGAACAGACCTTCTCGCTGCACAACGTGCCGAACTACTTCCTCGTGGGCGTTCCCAACACCGCCTTCACCGAAGCCCTCGCCTTCACCTTCCAGCAGCACGACCTGCAGCTGCTCGGCTTCAACAGCGAGGACACCGTCAGCCGCTACTACGACCTTTTGGACAACTTCTGGAGCTGCTACGAAATCATGGGCGTTTCCCTGCTCGACATCCGTGTGTGGCAGTGGATGTACGCCCACCCCGATGCCGATGCCGCACAGCTGCGCGACGCCGTCATCGACCTCTCCAAGTCCATCTGGAACGAGTTCTACGCGCCCGTCTTCAAGGTGAAAGACCAGACCATCCTCGCCATCTACTCCCACATGATCGACTATCCGCTCTACCTTTCGGCGTACCCCATCGGCTACCTCATCAGTTTCCAGCTTCAGAACTATCTTGACGGCAAGAACTTGGGAACGGAGGTGGAGCGCATCTTCTCGCAAGGCAAGCTGATCCCCCAATACTGGATGCAGAAGGCCGTCGGCTCGAAGCTGACCGTCACGCCCTTTGTACGCGCTGCCGGAGCCGCCGCCGACAAAGTCATGGCTTACGAGAAAGAGCAGGAGGCCGCCGCCAAGAAAAGCAAAAAATAAACACCCATGTTCACACTTTACCTCAAAGAAATCAAGTCCTTTTTCAGCTCCGTCATCGGGTACGTCATCATCGCCACGTTCCTGATCATCACGGGGCTGTTCATCTGGGTTTTCCCGAACTACTACAACGTTTTTGAACTAAAAACCGCTGACCTGCAGGGACTTTTCAACCTCTCGTGCTACCTTTTCCTGTTCCTCATCCCCGCCATCACCATGCGGTCGTTTTCCGAAGAAAAGAAAACCGGCACGATGGAATTGCTGTTCACCAAACCCTTGTCCGACAATCAGATCATCGGGGCGAAGTTTCTGGCCTGCTCCACACTGCTGTTGATTTCGCTGCTGCCCACTCTCATCTACGTCTATTCGGTGTGGCGTCTCGGCGACCCGATGGGCAACATTGACCTCGGAAGCACCTTCGGATCCTATCTGGGCCTTTTCCTGCTCGGCATCGTCTTTGTCGCCATCGGCATTTTCGCCTCCTCCATCACCAACAGCCAGATTATCGCCTTCCTTCTCGGAGCGGTATTCTGCTTCTTCGTCCACTTCGGGTTCGAGTTCATCTACTCTTTTGAAATTTTCGGCAATGCGGGCGGCATCATCAAATCGCTCGGCATTGAGCATCACTATCTTGCTATAAGCAAAGGAGTTATTGACTCCCGCGACCTCATCTACTTCCTCACCGTTACGTTTGTTTTTCTTTTCGGGACAAAAATCGTCCTGCTCAGTCGCAAATGGTAACCGTCTTTTAAATTAAAAAAATGAAAAACAAGGAGATATCCCACAGCAAGTCATTCAAGCAAGGCGCTGTCATTTCCATCATCGTCACGCTCATCGCCGTCATCGCGATCAACGTGGTCGCCTCCTACTTTTTCTTCCGCGTGGATCTGACCAAGGACAAGCGGCATTCGCTTTCCAAATCCACCATTGAACTGCTGAAGGAGCTGGATGATATGGTCTTCATCAAAGTCTATATGGAAAGTGACGGGATGCCGGTTTCTTACCAGCCCGTGGTGACGAAGACGCGCGAAATGCTGGAAGAGTTCAGCAGCTACTCTTCCAATGTGAAGTTCGAGTTCATCAATCCGACCGCCGACAAGACGAAGGAGGAGATCAACGGCATCTATACCGAATTTGCCCAGAAAGGGCTCACCCCCTACCCCATCCGCGAGCAGTACGCGGCGGGGCAGTCCACAAAGTACATCATTCCCGGCGCCATGGTCACCTACAAGAACCACGAGTGTGCCGCCATCCTCATCGAACAGGACTTCAGCAACAAGTTCCCGACGGAGGAGTACGCCTACATGCGCATCGAGTACAACCTGGTGATGGCCATCAAGAGCTTGGTGAAACCCCACAAGTCGGACGTCGCGTTCATCGACGGGCACGGGGAGTTAAATATGTACAACACGGCGTGGTTCGGTTCGCAGTTAGGGGCCACGATGAAATACTTCTACAACGTCACCCGCGACTCCATCAACGGGAAGATCAACTGTTTGCGTAAAATCTCCATTGCCGACTCCACGGAGCAAACGGTGAAGGACAACGGCAACAAGTACGACCTTTTGGTGATTGCGCAGCCCACACAGCCGTTCTCCGACAAGGACAAGTACGCCATCGACCAGCACCTGATG
This sequence comes from Bacteroidales bacterium, assembly GCA_016285085.1. Classification (GTDB taxonomy): domain Bacteria; phylum Bacteroidota; class Bacteroidia; order Bacteroidales; family WCHB1-69; genus UBA1756. The sequence continues at coordinate 16,578 of JAEEQA010000023.1, read as the reverse complement.
CGCGGCGGCCGCATCCTCTGGCTCATCGACGGCACCGACGCGGCCCTCGACAGCCTTCAGGAACGTCCGGAATTTTTGGCCGTCCCCAACCGCACCCGCCTCAGTGACATGTTCTTCCGCTACGGTGTTCGCGTCAACAGCAACCTCATCCAGGACATCGGGAGCTGTCAGGCACTGCCGGTCAACACCAGCGGCGACCTGATGATTTTCCCGTACGCACTCAACATCATCCATTTCGAGGAACATCCGATCACGCAGAAAATCACCGCCGTACGCTCCAACTTCGCCGGGTCCATCGACTTCGTAGGACACTCCGAAGGCCTCACCAAGACGGTGCTCGCCACTTCGTCCGACAGCAGCAAGCTCGTGCCCACCCCCGCCATCGTTTCGCTGAAAGTGGGACTGGCCAAGCCTAACCCCGAAGAGTTCGGTCTGCGCCGCATCCCTATCGCCGTCTTAGTGGAAGGCAAGTTCCGCTCCGCCTTCGACGGTCTCCTGCCCATTGAGTTCGACACCATCAAGCAGTTCAACTACCTGCGCAGCAGTGAAGAGACCAAACAGATCTTCATCGCCGACGGCGACATCATCCGCAACTACTTCGATCCCCGTACCGGCTTCTATCCGACGGGCTACGACGTCTATACCAAACGATTCTACGACAACACCGAGTTCCTCACCAACTGCGTGGACTACCTCTGCGACAACCAGGATCTGATTGAACTGCGGTCGAAAATTTTCCACATCGGCCTCCTCAACCAGTCGAAAGTGGCCGACAAGAAGGTGCGGCAGCGCCACCAGGCGCTGACCATCGGACTGCCGCTGGCCCTGCTGGCGTTGTTGGGGTGCATCGTGACGGTTGTGCGGCGGAAAATGTATGCGGTGTAATAATGATACAATATTCATGTAGAGACGCGGTGCACCACGTCTCTACAAAATGAAAAAAACGACAACAAATGAACAAACGAAACATCATATTATTAATATGTGCGGCGGTGCTGGCCATCGGCTGTGTGCTGTTGGTGCTTTGGAAAACGAAGGTCATTTTCAACAAATCTGACATTCAGGTGGATATGTTTGCCGTGAAGGACACCGCAACGGTCACCCGCGTGTTCATGGCCGACATGCACGAGAACACCGTGCTGCTGACCAAGACGGCGGAGGGCTGGATGCTGTGGGACACCATTCCTGTGATTGCGGGCAAGATGGAGTCGCTGCTGTCCACGATGCAGAACCTGCGGGTGCAGCAACCCGCCTCCAAGAACAGCATCGACAACATCAACCGCATGATGGCGGCAGGTGCCATCAAGGTGGAGATTTACGAAAACGCGCCGCTTTTCACCCTTTTCAAGAAAGGTTTTTTCGTAAAAGAGCGATGCACCCTCACCTACTACATGGGACCCGCCACCCAGTCAAACACCAGCAACTACGCCATCCTTGAAGGCCGTGAAGAGATGCCCTGCATCGTCTATATCCCGGGGTTCCGCGGTTTCGTCACCCCGCGTTACTCGCCCTTCGCCGAGGACTGGATCAGCCACAAACTCTTTGACACAAAGCTCACAAGAATACAAGAAGTTGCTGTCACCGACTACGAGCATCCCGAGCAGTCGTTCCGCATTGAAAAGGCCGGTGCCCGATTTTTCCACCTTTACAACGGCCAAAACCAGCAGGTGATGCAGTACGACACCAGCAAGGTTATCAACTATCTGTCGGACTTCCGCAACCGCAACTATGAGTCCCTCGCCACGGAAATCGAGCCGGACAAACGCGACAGCATCATCCGCAGCAGCCTGTTCAAAACCATCAAATTGACGGACGTAAACGGCAAGACCAACATGCTGGCACTCTACCATATGGACAGTGAACTGGACTATTACGATGAAAACGGGAACCACATTGATGACGTGGAATTCCTTTACAACCGCGACCGCTGCTACGCCACCCTCAACGGCGACAAAAGAAAACTGTACATCGTGCAGTACTACCACTTCGACAGGATTCTGCAACCCTTCTCCTACTTTGTCGGCGCGGCCCCTGCCCACTCTTACACTTTGGAAGAAATCAAATAATCCATTTAATCATATTATGAAAAAACTTTTCCTTTCCTGCCTATTTGCAATATTTGTAACCCTTTCATTTTCACAGTCTTTATTATGGAAGGTCACGGGCGGTGATTTGAAGCAGCCCTCCTATTTGTACGGTTCCATCCACATCCAGGATGCCCGCGTCTTCGCGTTCGACAGCACCGTGGTGCTCGGCACGCTCCAGACGTGCGACGCCTTCGCGATGGAAATCCTGATGGACGAAATCGACCCGATGGAGCTCAAAAAAAGCCAGTTCATGCCGAAAGGAAAACTGCTTTCAAAGATGATGAAACCCGCTGATTTTGCAAAATTGGACAGCGTATGCAAAGCGAAGCTCGGGATAACCGCCTATTTTGTCAATGGTTACAAGCCCTTCTTCCTCAGCAGCGCCCTCCAGCAGGCCGACATGGCAAAGGACAAAGAAGACGCCTTGGATGTCTATTTCCTGAAAAAAGCCCGTGCCGCCGGAAAAAACTGTTACGGGGTGGAGCAATACCAAGACCAGATTGCCGCCATCGACGCCATCAGTCTGAAAGAGCAGATCAAGATGCTGGTGGAGAGCCTTGAAATGACGGAACAAGACTCGGTACAAAGCGAGTTTGAGGAGCTTTTGAATGCCTATCTCACCTATAATTTTGACAAGATGTTGGAACTCAGCAATGATCCATCCATGCCGAAAAAATTCAACAAAGTGTTCCTCATCGACCGCAACGTCGGGATGGCGGACCACTTTGCTGAAATCGCCCGCAAAGAAAGCCTGTTTTGTGTGGTCGGGGCGGCACACCTGGCCGGTGACAAAGGCGTGCCGGCACTGCTCCGCAAGAAAGGATACACGGTAGAGCCCGTGCTGTTCCAATTCCATTCGGTGGAATGAACAATCACGTTCCCTATTTGTTATAACATTGTCAACTATTAAAACAACCTATTAAAAACCAAAACATTATGAAGAAAAAATTTATCTGTACCGTTTGCGGTTACGTTCACGAAGGTGACGAAGCTCCCGAATTCTGCCCCCAGTGCAAAGTTCCGAAGAGCAAGTTCAAAGAACTCAAGGAAGACACTGCCCTCAACTTTGTGACGGAGCACGTGATCGGCGTTGCCAAAGGCACGGGCGAGGAGATGATCAAGGACCTCAATGCTCATTTCAACGGCGAATGCAGCGAGGTAGGCATGTACTTGGCGATGAGCCGCCAGGCCGACCGCGAGGGCTATCCGGAAATCGCCGAAGCCTTCAAACGCTATGCTTGGGAAGAGGCCGAACACGCCGCCAAGTTCGCCGAACTGCTCGGTGACATTGTGTGGGATACCAAGACCAACCTCGAGAAACGCATGAACGCCGAAGCCGGTGCCTGCGACGACAAGATGCGCATCGCCCGCAACGCCAAGGAGCAGAACCTTGACGCCATCCACGACACCGTCCACGAAATGGCCAAGGACGAAGCCCGCCACGGCAAGGGATTCGAAGGTCTTTACAACCGCTATTTCAAGAAATAATCCAAAATAGCACAGCTATCGCAAGCCGCCGGATGTCCCAAGTCGGATGTCCGGCGGCTTTGGGTTAGGCCCCCTACCTCATCATCCTTTCCAGCTTGTTTTTCCACTTTTCCCAGTGTGGCATCTCCTTGGTGAGCAAGGCATAAAACTCTTTAGTGTGGTTGCGGTGCACCAAATGGCAAAGTTCGTGGCTGATGACGTATTCAATGCAACATCTGGGCGCACCTATCAGTTTGGGATTTAGATAGATATTGCCATCAGGCGTGCAATAGCCCCAACGTTTTTCCATTTTCCGGATGGTCAGGTTTTTCGGCTGAACTCCGTAGACGGCAAATTGCTCCATGATGGGCTGGGCATATTCCGCAAACTTGATTTTTGCCCGCTCCCGATACCATTTTTGCAGCACTTTACCCGCTTCTTCCTTGTTCTGACATTCTATTTCAAGGATATTGTTCTGATAATGAACCGTATTGACTTTACCCTCCTTGATTCGCAGCATATACTGTCTGCCCAGATAGAGATGCGACTCTCCGCTAACATACTGCCTTTGGGTAGTAGGCGTGCCGAATGATTCGAAGTACCGTTTCTGACGGAGAATCCACGCGGCACGGTGACGCACTTTCTTTTGGATTTCCTCAAGCGTTGCCTCAACAGGCGCTTTCAGCGTTACAGAGCCATCCGGATGAACCGTGATGCCCAACGTCTTACGCTGCGCATACTCGATTTCATACGCAATGGGGGTGGAACCGTAAACAATGCTGTCGTGGACTACACCCTGTGTCGTTTTATCCGATACAACCGTAAAGGTTGCATCTACGGTTATCGTATCCATATTTTTGCTACATCTACACATCCGTCAATAATCACATCCATTTCGCTGAAGGGGAAACTTACCTCGTATTTCCGTTTGATATTGTCTATCAACTCGTCCTCCAGCTCGATTTTCATCCGTCCAATGGTGTCGCTTTTCGATTGCCAATCCACCAAAACGGAGCCATCCACAATGACTGTCCGGCGAATAATCTCATCAAAAGCATGCGCGGTGGCCAATGCCATATCCTTGACAGGCATGTCGGGGAACAGCCGTTTGTAGTTTTCCAAGGCGATGCCGAAATAGGCTTTGGCTGCATTGTTGTGCTCCAGTTCGGATGGCAGTTCGCTGTCGGTATGGTTCAGCACATCCTCTTTGTACTGCATCATCTTCTCCAGATATTCGTTGTCAGTCAGACGGCCTTGCTCGTAAAGTTCGATAGTCTCTTTAATGAGTTGGGAGAATTTTTTGTAGAATGCCGGATCAGAATCCATGTTCTCGTTGATGTACTTGGCGGTGCGGGTGGCGATGGTGTCGGCTTTGGCGGCAGTGCCCACCACGCTGTCCACCTCTTTCTGGAAGTCCTCCTTGTCGAAAATGTTGACAAGATTGGTGATGATTTTCACGGCATCGCTCTCCACATGATGGTTGATGAGTTTCTCAATGCGGGCTTCATACTTCTTGTAGTCAATGGTGTCGGAATAGCGGAGTTGCACAGCGGTACGCAGTTTGGCGAACATATTGAGGTCGTCCTTGTAGTGCTGGATGGTTTTGGCCTCCGTGTTCTCGTGAAATTCTTTGGTGGAGAGTGCCAGTTGCAGCAATGACGAGAAAGCGCTAAGCCGGTCGTAGAACTCGTGTCGGCGGTCCTCCATGCGCAGCGATTGGGCGTAGGCTTCCAAATCGCGTTTGTTGGGAATCATCTTGAACAGCTCCCACAGATCGGAATGGCGTTGCGGCAATTCTGCTATCTTGTCGCTGACAGGCGCGAGGGTATCGAGGAACACTTGACGGTCATCCTCATCGTATTCAGAATAGATGCTCAAGGCATTGTCCAATTCCCGCAGAACGCCATAATAGTCAATAATGTAACCGAAATCCTTTCCTTCACAGGTTCGGTTCACGCGCGCAACAGCCTGCAGCAAGGTATGGTCTTTGAGGTTGCGGTCGAGGTACATTACTGCCACCTTCGGTTCGTCGAACCCAGTCAGCAACTTGTCCACCACAATCATGATTTCGGGATTTTCCTGATGCTTGAACCGGGAAATCAGGTTTTCCTGATACTTTTGCGGCGTGCCATGCTCGTCCATCATCCGTTTCCAGAAATCCTTGACCTCTTGGGCGGTGTCGCCATAGGCAATCTCTTCACCCTCACGGTCATCGGGAGCGGTGATTAGCACTTCGGAGGAGACCTTCCCGATTTCGTCCAGGAATTTCTTGTACTGGATGGCCACTTTTTTCTTGGGTGTGACCAGCATCGCCTTGAAGCCGGTGTGCTGCCAGTTTTCGGAATAGTGTTTGGAAATGTCGATGGAGATGGAGTAGATGCGCTGTTCGGTCTGGTTGAGGCTGTCGGTGCGGGAGAATTTTTTCTTCAAGTCGGTGGACTGGTACTCGGTGAGATCTTCGCACACGCGGTCGAAGAAACTGTCGATGGGACCTTCGTTCACCGACTGTGGTACGATGCGTCCTTCGTAAAGCAGCGGAACAACGGCCTTGTCGTCAACGGCTTGCTTTACCGTATAGACCGGTTTGATGATGCCGCCGAAGGTGCGGGCGGTGTTTTTGTCCTTCTTCATCAACGGCGTGCCCGTAAAGGCGATTTTGCAGGCGTTGGGCAGCACACGGTTCATCTGCACGGCCAACTCTTTGTACTGACTGCGGTGCGCTTCGTCAATCAGAATGAAGATATTGGGGTTGGTTAACGGCTGCCGGATTTTCTTGATGGCGGTGGCAAACTTGTTGATGACTGTGGTGATGACCGCATCTGTGTCGCTCTCAAGCAGTTCCACCAAACGCTGGCCGGTAGTGGCATTTTCCACCTCTTTACCGCATTTTCGGAAAGTTTTGGTAATTTGGCTGTCTAGGTCGGTGCGGTCGGTGACGAGCACGATGCGCGGATTGCGGATGCTGGGCTCCTGCGCAATCTTCTGCGCCAACATCACCATGGTCAGCGACTTGCCGCTTCCCTGCGTATGCCACACCACACCGCCGTTTCTATGGCCCGCCTCAATTGTTTTTACCCGATCCACCGTTTGTTTCACGGTGAAATACTGTTGATAGCGGGCTAATTTCTTGATGCCGGCATCGTAGATGGTGAAATGGAAGATGAGTTCCAAAAGCCGCTCGGGGCGACAAAGATTGTAAAGATATTCGTCTTGAGGCGTGATTTCCCTGTCTTCCACGAGTTTTTGTAGCTGCGTCCGATGGTCTGTTTCCTCCTCTTTGTTGATGAACATCTCGTGCCACTTGCTCCAGAATTGTGCGGGAGAGCCAGTGGTAGCGTAACTGCCGAAACTGTTGCCGATGGCCAACAGCAGTGCGCTATACACATAGAGTCTTCGGATGCCGTCTTCCTGCTGGTTGCGCAGGTGCTGCGATATGGCCTGTTCTTCGGCCCCTTTGATGTCGGGACGTTTGCACTCGATGACGCCCAACGGGATGCCATTGACAAACAGCACGATGTCGGGACGGTAAGTGTCGTTGGAACCGGCACGGGTGACGGCGAACTCCTCCGTAACGTGAAACACGTTATTCTCAGGATGTTCCCAGTCGATATAGCGCATCGTATAACTCTTCTTGTCGCCGTCGATGCTCTGCTCGAAAGCTTTGCCGAGGGTGAGCATATTATAGATGAACTCGTTGGCGTTGAGGTAACCGCCATCCATCGGCACGTTGCGCAGGGCGACCACGCCGTTTTCGATATTCTGTTCCGAGAAGCGTTCCTCGCTGTGACTGCCGATGCGGATGGAGTTCAGCTCGCGCAGTTGTTGCCGCAGCACCTCTTCCAGCAGCACGTTGGAGGTCTTGCCGTCGCGCATCTCCATCGCCTCTTCCGGAGATAGATATTGGTAGCCCATTCTGGCCAGTAGTTTCAGTGCCGGCCGCTGGCTGATGTCGTTTTCTTTGAAGGAGATTCGGTTCATATTTTTGGGTGATTATTGATTTTCGTGTTTATGGGCACCCGTGAAGGGTACCCTTACCTCGCGGACCTCGTCGGAGAGACCCTCGTTGGGGCGACCTTTACGGTCGCCCCTATCTATCGCGTCCGGGGCTCCCTCCTCTGGGGCACCCGTGAGGGGTGATGGGGCACCCGTGAAGGGTACCCTTACCTCGCGGACCTCGTCGGGCCACTTCTCGGGGTTATTTCGGATATACGCCGCGATGTTCTCGTATGCGCGTTCATCTCGGATGATTCGTTCGAAGTAGTTACGTTGCCATAGTTTCCCCATGCGGAGGTTTCTCTCCTTATACCATTTGAGGCACCCGTTAGCGACGAGTGACTTATACGCGCCGACGATATTTCCGAGAGTCGTGGACGGGGCTCCCTCCTCTAGGGCACCCGTGAAGGGTGCCCTTACCTCGCGGACCTCGCGGTCGCCCCTAGATATCTCCTCCGTATCTCCATCTCTATCTACCCTCTCGGGGATAGCGTCGTTTATGATGATGATGGCGTGGATATGATCCGGCATGATGGTGTATTCGCCGATTTCTATATTGGGGAATTTCGTAGGGAGGTTCTCCATCCATTCCACAGCGATTTTCCCCAGATCGTTCAGGTGCATCTGGTGCTGGGTGATTTCGCCGAAGCGATGCTTCCGGTCTTCGCAGCACAAGGTCACAAAGTACGCCCCCTGCGACGAATAGTCGTAGCCTTTCAGCCGGATGCTGCGCCGATGATGGAGGGTGGGTGGCATATTTTAGGAGTTTCTTCTTCTCATTGGTCGACTCAGGTCATAATCGCAAGAGGCTCGGTCGTTGTACGCAGAATCAATCATATATTGTAGTTTTTTCACATTAAGTTTATCCCAAGAAATAACAGAAATATATGCTCCTCTTTTTATAAGATTATCGATAATTCGATCAGGCATATATGGGTACCGCCTTTCAAATTCTTCTCTTTCCGATATAGAACACCATTCTTTGTTTTCAGGGAAAACAATTTCTTTTTCGCCAGCATGACTTGCAGTATAGTACTCACAATTAACACTAGGAAGATTAATAACAATTATGCCTGATTTCTTGTTTACTTTTCCATCAAACATACTTGAATAGATTTCCCAATCCACGTGTTTACGATGCTTGGTTTCTGTACCAACAAGTACTATTGTTACTGATGATTCTCGGAGATACTCATCCCTGATTTTTACTCTAATTTGTTCATCTGTCAGGTCATCAGATATATCTCCTGTATCAACAGACCAATCTTCAAAAATGCCATATTCTTTGCCAAATCTTACCAGTTCGTTTTTGTACCATTGGTCATTATCATGATGATAGCTTATGAAAACTCTATGCATAACTTTACGATTTAAATATGTTATTTAATCCTTTTAATATCAATGAGACTATTTCTAAAATGTTTGTTGTACGGAAAAGTGTATCGTTCTCTTCTGGAGTTAATCCATTGTTGAAGGTATAATTGATTATCTGTTTTTTTATTGACGAATAATCGATCTTGTCACTATTGTTGTCATTATAGTAAGTCAAAAATCCTGTGTATGACGGAGTCTCTTCTGCCAACGTCAAAAGATCAACGTCTTTACCTTCTCGAATATCAACAATTGCCTTTGCTGCTCCTCCAAAACCACCAATTAAATATATTGGATGATTCTTTTGGGAAGCAATCAAGAATTCTTCAATTATTCCAGCATATTTCCCTTTGAATCCCGTTAATCTTCCTCCTAAAATGATTCTTGCGTCAACGTCATTCTCCATTTCTTCTCGCATTTTTGTCAGAGAACGTGCCCAAACATTAAGATTTTCATTACCAACAGGAGGGATAAATATAGAAGAATTAACACCATCAGGAGCATTTACAAATTTTGGTTCCACACGACAATGGAAGAATTCTGCTTTATTACTTTCTGAAATATTCAAATGTATAGGCCATGGAAAATAGTTTGTAAAGTACTTTTCTTGTCTATCAGCCTTTTCTTTTTCTCCATATTGGTAAGAGAAATTTTCAAAAGATTCCGTGAAACCTTCTTTTCGTAAATCACCACCATATATTAAATATCCGCCCGCCTTTAGAATGTATCGCGACAATTCTAATACTATATCTTTTAACATTGCTTTTGCGCAACCACATTGGAGCAAATCATCGCTTTCAGATACCGAAAATGCAATTTTTTTATCCTTCAGATTGTCAATGGCTTTTGCCATTGCTTCTGTGGGTGTTACAAAAGAAATTTCGTTGTTAAAATCTGTCAGGACCGATTGTTCTTCTTTTCCAAGAGGAGGTTCTGGATAAAGTATTTTCTTCTTGTCTTTTGAAATGTTAATAAATGAAAACAATTCTGGGTTGTGTGGAATAAAATCATCAATTTTGGGGTTCTCCGTCTGGACTGTTTGCAACAGTTGTTTCTGATACACCTGATTCAGTGCGGTCTTTAATAAAACAATAATCATTTCTGTCCAGTTATCGCTATACTGAACCATTGGGCAGTTACCTATATATGGGAAAGTACGTTTTACCCTTTTCTTCACGCAATTAATTATTACAGTTGGGATGTCGTTTCTTTTAGCGATCAACAATTCATTCCTACACCATTCACGGTCAGTATAAACGTCAGAGTTTAACACAACCAAAAGTGAGGAGGTGACGTTGTTTTCAATCTGATTGTCAAAATTGTTCCCGTCGAGGATGTCATTTTCATCAAAAAATGTACTCAATTTAGTAGAGGAATTGAGATAATCACGCAATTGTTTTGCTTCTGACAAGCAATCTTTCTTTGCGTGACTTATAAACAATTTGATTTTTTGTTCTGGATCTGTTAGCTGACGATACAATGATTCCAATAGTCTTGTCTGTATTAACTCCCAGTTATCCTCAAAACTATATTTATCTAATTTGATCTCTTGGTTCTTTTCTATTTTCGAAGATATTTCGAAAGCATAATTGCATAAGCCGATTCCATAAATTTTTATGTGTTCGTCGCATTTTTTCTCTATTATTTTCAAATAGTCTCTCCAAGTTTGACTGCAAAACATTTTTTCATCAATTAAGATGATAATTGCGGTCTTTTCGCTTTCGTCAAAATCGATTTGTAAAATATCATCACCATCTTTACCAGATCGTAAATATACGGGGATGTCTATTCCATCCGTTAGAGGACGATCTGTATCTCTGCAAAGCAATTGATAAATCATATCAAAAGCTTTTTCTCCTTCTGAAAATTCAGAATGATATAATACGTATGTGGCCAGTGGCATTTTTAATCTATTATCCATAATTATTCTCCTGTGTTTCTTTGCATTTGTGGAATACTGTTTCTTCTTTTATCATTATTGTCACGTTGTCTAAATGCTTTCTCAATTGAATTTTGCATGAAAACTCTATCTTCAGTCCAATCAATCATTACTGCATAACCAGACTCATAATTTGCCCAGAATCGTTTTGGGAAATTAGAATGATTTTTCTGATAATTTGGTTTACCGTAGTCGGGATGCGTCGGCAAAACAATACCTAATAGTCCTGCATAATGGTCGCCAACTTTATAATTAAGTGCTCCTGAAATTTCCCAGTCAACATATTTTCTGTGTTTTGTTTTTTTTCCAAGTAGAACGACCAATACTGTAGTTTCGCTCAAATAGTGTTTTTGTATTAATTGTTTAATGTATCCAACACTATTATCGGAATCAATGTCTCCATCTTGTACTGATTTGTTTACGATTAAATCACCAAACAAGTTTTCATAGTATTTTTTATATTGTTCGTCTTTGTTATAGTAACTTAAAAAGGTTTTTCGTTTTGTTATGTTTTTGGGGAGTTTTGTCGCGCCATAACCTCCAATAGATATGATGTCTCTATAAGCGTCATACCCTACCGCGTCGTTTAGTATGACATATTTTCCTGATCTGTTTTTGTTTAATTTACAAAATGTCATTCCAGCGCTCAGTTTTTGTTTGAACCAATTTCTATCGTGCGTTTGAAAATCACCAACTTGTCGCTTGAAAGAATCTATTTCCGCACAAGAGATAGTTTCTATCCCTTTGTCATTAAATGTTATTTTAGTTATCCCGTAATCAGTCATAATAACTTATTATAAGTTCCAATCTAAATAATTGTCCAAAGGATGTGAAGATGTACTTTCGTTAATAATCCTATTGGACGAAAACATCTTTTCTTTATACTCACCCGCTAACTTTGAAATATAATCGTTTAAAGTTCTAGTACCTCTAATCAAAGTGACAGTTTTGATGTAATCTGGTAGATCCTCTTCTTTTATGCCTTTTAATGTTAATGCGGCTATTTGAGTAGTATCATATCCATAACCGACTTCCCATGGAACCCATTTGGAATATAGCGTATTTGGTGATATTACGCATAGCATGTGGGAGCTCTGCTGAATTCCTTTTTTAATAGAATAAACAACGTTCGCAGGATTGTTCTGCTGCCTCCAAATTTTTAAATCTTTATCATATTCGTCAAAATATACATCAATGCCTGCATTTTTCAAGTAATCAGCTATGCGACTGCATATAGATGCGTCAGCTTTTTGATGGCTGATAAACACACATTTAATACCTCGCTGTTTCCTATTTGCCACAGTGCTATCTTCACAATATAATCTGTTTAATCCGCTCATCATACTATTCGTTTTTTCCCTGTTAATAATATCTGCATCAATCCTCTCTTTTGATTTTGTAGATGCAATAATTTCCCTTTGGCGATTTCGATTTCTTTGTCAGCTTGTCCCAAAATGCAGGAGATTGCCTTTTGCTCTTGAAGTGTTGGAATATAGAATTTCATAGAGCATAAACCGTCGAAGGAAAGACTATCACGGACGCTTCCTTGCGTATAAGCCGGAATGTGTCCTCTGAACCACCACGATTGGAGACATTGCAACAAATATGATTTGTCGATGTTTTCGTTGGCTTTGAAAACGATATACATTGGACTTAAAATGCCTTCGTCGTATTCGTTTAACATGGCCAAAGAACCAACGTTTACCCTAGATGGATTATAGGCAAACTCGCCTCGACGAACTACTTTGTAGTTGCTCGTATCGTTGCTGGCTACAATTTTATCGAATTGCTCTTCTTGAAGGATAAAACCTCTTGTGTTAGTAACTGATAAAACACGGTTACAACCATTGTTTCTTCTGTTGCATTCCGAAATGTAGTTACCAAGTCTATGGAAAGCGCCTCCCTCAAACCCTTTCAGCCGTTTCTTTCCCGTGAGCAGTTGCTGCATGAGGCCGCGCTTGCGCAGGGTGAGCTGCTCTATCAGGGCGGTTTGCTTGGCGATGGCGGTGTCCCAAAGGGAAAGAAGATCGCAAATGCGTGCTTGCTCCTCCTTTTTTGGATATAATACATATAACCGCTTTAGCATTCCCGAGGTAATCAACGGTTGTCCTGATCCAAAAACCAATTTATTGAGATTCATGAACACTAATTGGTTGTATGCAAAATCTATAGAATAGTTTTGTTTGTTTTCAACAATAATAGTATTATCTGAAACATCATACTTGCCAGATGCCTTGCTTACTAGTCCTGCATGAGCGCCTACACGAGCAACAAGAATTTTATCACCTTCATATTGATATTTGTCTGTCATTCCAATAATACCAGTCGAACCATAAACAGGATATTTACCTAATTCTGTTCGAATTTTATTTCTTCCAGAAGAAATATCATTACACAAATCTCCCAATCTCTTCACTTCCCAGTCTTCAGGAATGATGCCGAGGGAAGTGGGTTTGTAGCCGGAGGGAATATGTTGATTATTGTTTGTCATTTTGCTATTTCTTTAACTTGTTCCGCTGTTTTTGCAATATCTTTAGTGTCAAAGTTAAACAACTTATACTCTTTGTTTGAAATTATTGGTTTAGTGTACAATTTCTCTACTGTATTTATTAATAATTTTTTTTGCTCTTCAGTATTATCCCCATTCAATTGTTCGAGGTAAGCCGTAAGTGTGACAGCGACGGCTTCTCGGAAAGCGTACTCTTCTAATAGATTACGTTCTTTGCTGTACTCTGTTAACGAAAAACCAAATGCAAAAGCTAGGGGAGTTGCTTTTATACCATTGATGAGAATGTCAGCCCATACGATACCTGTATTGGCACTTAACCATATGAACACGACACAAACCCAGGCGATTAAAAGAGCCAATGTTCCTAAACTTACCCACATCCATAATTTTTCACTACGTTTGATATTATCTTTTCGTTTGTTGAAACTATGGCTTAATGTCCCATCTGCAATATATCCCATCATTTTTCTCACTTCCTCTACATTAGCTGAAACAGAGTCGTATCCGCTTTGTATTGAGTCTATCTTTTCTTTTGAGTTCGCATCAAATTCTTGTAAGGTAGAATTTGCCAATTCTATTTGTTTGTCTATGTCGTTTTGTTGTTGCGATACTTTTTCTTGTTTCTTCTCTAAATCCGTCAATATTGTATTGCACTTGGTTTTTATCTGCTCAATTGCATTATTATGTGCTTCTGCATTTTTGTTGACATTTGTTATATTGTTCAATAAATTATTTGATTGATTCTGATTGTTCTGCAATGTACCAAACTCTTGTTGTTTTTGAGCAATTAGTTGGTTGAGATCAGCAATTTTATCATTTAATTGTTTTATCGTAGTATTAGCAATTCCAGCACGTTTGTCAATATGTTCCATCGTGAGTTGTACGCGTTCCTCTAATTTTGACAAAGAAGATTCTCGTATCCCTAATTCTATTTTTTGTGGAACATACCAAAAGCCATTTGTTGTGGCGTAATAGATCAGTGCCTTAAGTCGCAAAGAGGCATTGTCATAATTACCATGTATCAAAAAGTTCCTAAGATCTACGATGCATTGATGAAGGGAAAACTGTCCAAACTCTTGTGTTACCGCTGTATGTGGTAATATTTGCCAATGTTCCATTTCGAGGCGTTTTGAAATTTTATCAATAACCTCTCGAGAAGAAGTAAATATCTCTGCCAAGGTGTATTCTTTAATAATAATAGTGTCAATAGATTGTTCGTTTTTGTATTTACTGGAAGCGATTTGTTCGAATTGTTTTTCAGAATTCTTAAACTCTTGTATAGCATTTGCTACATTCTGTTTTTGTGTTGAATTCATAATGATGATTATTTATTTGTTAGTAATAGGTGCGACATTAACGCACATTTTATATTATAATTTGTCCGACACATCGGACTTTTCTAAAGAAATATATATTTTTTTTGTCATAATTCAAAATATCTGTTGTTTCTAAATCCGTTATGTTGCTCGCCATGGGCAACATAACCCAATTGGTTCGCCATGATTCTTGTGCCGTCAATTTCGGCATCGATGTTGGTATGCGAATGGCCGTAAATCCAATAGTCAATGCTGCTGTCGGCAATGAAATTCCCCATCTCCACTGTAAACGCGCTGTTCAACGGACTGCCAACATGTTGCGGCGCAACAGCCAACGAGGTGGGCACATGGTGTGTCACTACCACGATGTGGTCCGCTTTGCTTTGGGCGACACTCTCCGTGATGAACTGCTTGCACCGTTCATGTTCGTTGTTATAGTCGTCGGGAGTGAGAATCGCTCCGTTGTAAAGGATCTGGTGGAAATCGTTCAGCCCTCTTTGCACCTGAAACATCTCCGTTTCAGGAATGTGCGACCACATCGTGGAAAGGATGAAATCTGTGTTGTCTATGCATACCACTTTGTTGTAATAGTATCCAACATTTTCACGAAGCATCCACTGCCACGAATCGCCACGCTTGGCCACATCCCCGAAATGATAGTACTCGTGATTGCCGGGGATGAGCATCACTTGCTTGTATGAAGTGGCAGCCCAATCCAAGAACCAATTGGGCACACCTTCTTCCAAATAAGCCGTGTCGCCAGCCAACACGAGGATTTCTCCAGTCACCTCCAACGGGTGCGACTGAATCCAAGCGGCATTTGCGCTCATCTCCAAATGCAAGTCCGATGCGAATTGTATCTTCATCATTATTTGATTTCAAGTTGAAAAATAGAGATCAGATTCTGGTATAGGGTTTTTGGTTCAAGTCCTTCATAACCTGCGTCATGCAAGATTTGTTTTGAAGGAAGAGAATCTTTTATCTCGTTTGCAAATTCTTGCATGTCAATACGTAAGTCGTCCGGCAACTGGATTGTAATATTTGGTGTCAATAAGGGTAAAAGTCGAAACACATCGTTCTTATGCTTGCTGATATTAACGGATGCAATTTCAACTCCGTTGTTTTTGAGTTTTGTGTTGCTCAAATAGGCAAAGGCCTTGAGGCAAATCAATGCTTCAATGTTGGCAAAATGAACGCCGTCCTCAACATAACTATGCTGTAAAGTGAAATTGTAATAGTTGTCGTTGAGCAAAATTGCCGACAAGCTCGACAACCCCTCTTCTGCCGGAATAGGTGTGATGTGCATCGTTTCTGGCAATGTAAGAGCATCGGGTTTGCGACAAAACAATTCTATTTGTTTGGGATAACTATTGTCGGTGGGGCTCAAAAAACGATAGGCATTGCGTTTCTCCATTTCCTGTTCGCACCGTTGATACCCTGCGACACGTACAAACTCCCAAAATTGTGAGACAAAAGATGCAGATAAGGCCTCAACAACAAGAATCATGTCAATGTCCTTTGTCGCCCTTGGCGTAAAACCTGCATCATCCAACACGGCATCGCAAGCCGTTCCGCCTATTATAATGTAACTGTCATGGTAATTCTGAAACCATGATTTGAATTTGTCGAACCCAATTACCATAATCCTTGCATCATTAGAGTTAATTCATGTTGAATACGTTCATCATTGTTGTCTTTTAAAGACAGGTAAAGTGATATTTTGTCAACCCATCCGTCATGGGCAAACAGGCTGGGTGCATAATTCCACACTTCAATATGAACAGGCATAAAAGCGTTTTCCCTGTAGTAGTTTTTTTTCATTTTGAAGTCTTCCATGCTTATTGCAACATGTTTCGTCTCGTCATGATTGAGGAATGTGTATTCCGACAATGCCGT
>JAEEQA010000001.1 GCA_016285085.1 Bacteroidales bacterium | reverse complement strand
TCCGCATCCTCGAACTCAATCCATTTCCGTATATCCAATACCCTGTCAAAAAAAGTAAAACTTGGAGATGGCGGCTCTCCATCGGCAGTCAATGGGGCGACGAGCGTTGGAAGACTTGGATGAGCGTCATCGTCAACAAGTACAGATACAAGATCACCGACACGGATTGCGAAGTCGTTACGCCGATGGGCACTCTTTCGTGCGTGAAGGTGGAGGCAGTGGCCAAAAGCCGCATCGGAACCACTTGCCTCACCGCATACTATAACGACACCTACGGTTTTGTGAAAATGGACAACGCCAACATCGACGGCTCGCGGTTGGAGATTGACTTGGTGGGGACGAATTTTGAGGAGTTCTGAAAAAAAATAATGACGAAATTTCACAAAAACACAAAATCTCGTCATTATTTGTTGTATTTTTGCAAAAATTTAGAAATATGGTGGAAAGAAAAACTTATCTAAGGAATTTGATTCTGCTGAGAGACACTCACTTGATAAAAGTAATAACGGGGATACGCCGATGCGGCAAATCCACATTGATGACCCAATTCCAAAATTATCTTCTCACCGAAGGGGTGACACCTGAAAGGATCGTCTCCCTTAACTTTGAAGAACGGGGAAATTCTAATTTTGCCGACTGGAAAGCCGTTTTTGACCATATCTTACAATTGCTCCCCCAAAATGCCCCATGTTATGTATTTCTTGACGAAGTGCAGGCCGTAACCCATTTTGAGAAACTGGTGGATGCTTTATTTGTCAAACCAAATATTGATTTATATATCACAGGTTCAAATGCATATCTCCTCTCCAGCGAATTGGGAACATTGCTCTCCGGTCGTTACGTTGCTATACATCTACTTCCCTTCTCCTTTGCCGAATACGTTTCTGCTTTTCCTTCATCACACAATACGGACAAGCTTTTCCGGCAATATATGAACAATTCCTGTTTTCCGCAGGCAACCAATCTGCAAAACACAGCTCCCGATATGGTGAATACATACCTTAAGTCACTCTACGATACAGTTGTTGTAAAAGACATTGTTCAGAGACATCATCTCCGGAAATTCGATACCTTACAAAAAATTGTCAACTTTCTATTCGACAGTGTAGGAAGCATTGTTTCCCCCAATAATATCACTGAAAATCTCCGAAAGATTTCAACAGAAAAGTTGTCTCACAACACCGTACTAAAATATCTTCGCTTTTTTACAGAGTCCTATCTCGTTTATCCTGTGAAACTTTATAACATCAAAGGCAAGCGCCTGTTAGAGAGCAACTACAAATATTACGTGGTTGATCTTGGATTGAAAAATATTCTGCAAACTAACAATCCCACCACCGATTTGGAACACAAACTGGAAAACGTGGTCTATTTTGAACTTCTACGTCGTGGGGGCGAGGTTTTTGTTGGCCGGTCACAAAACGGAGAGGTTGACTTTATAGTGCAGAAAGCCAATAACCTCACCGAATATTACCAAGTGGCATTTACAGCTAATGACGAAAAAACACTAAAACGCGAACTTTCGTCATTAAAAAGTATCCGAAACTCATTTCCCAAATATCTGCTGACACTTGATTATGACAATACAAATATTGACGGCATACAGAAAATAAATGTCATTGACTGGCTGCTGCAAGAACGCGAAACACACTGAAAAACAATATCCCCGCATTTTGCCCGTTATTTAATCATGGAACAGTTACGTTTATCTTTCCTTTTAATTTTCACACTGATTTCCAGTGCGTTGATGGCGCAGTCCACCGTCAAGGGAACGCTTGTGGACAGTTTGAACAAAGACAAGTTATTTTACGTCAGTGTGGGCATTGTCACCCCTGACACCAACATGCGGGTGATAGGCGCGGCCTTCACCGAAGCCGACGGCAGCTTCACCATCACGGATGTTCCGTCCGGCAGCTACCTGCTGAAGGCCTCGCTCGTGGGTTACGACATGCTGACCCGTCCCGTCACCGTGCCGGCAGGGACGGCCACCGTGGACCTCGGCACCATCGGGATGAAGAAGATGAGCGCCGCACTTGAGGGCGTTTCGGTGACCGCTACCAAGCCCGTCTATATGATGGACGGCGAGAAAACGCTCTACAACGTGTCGGAAGACCCGTCGGTGCAGACGGGCACCGCCTCCGACGCCCTCCAGAATGCACCGGGCGTGGAGGTGGACGTGGAAGGCAACATCACCCTCCGCGGCGTCTCCTCCGTGGAAATCTGGATTAACGACAAACCGTCGCACCTCAACGAAGAGAGTCTCAAGACCTTCATCCAGCAGCTGCCCGCCAATTCACTGGAACGGATTGAGGTGATCACCAACCCGTCGGCACGGTATAGCGCCAAAGGAACCGGCGGAATCATCAACATCGTCACAACCTCGAAAATATCGAAAAACCAGTTTGTCAGTTTCGGCATCAATGCCTCCTCAAAACCCGATGGAGGGCCGTGGCTCTCGTACGTATGGAGCAACGACAAGCTGTCGCTCAACTTCTACATCTACTCCCACCTTTCGTACCAAAAAACAAGCTCGCTGGCAAGAGCCGTCCGTTTCAACGAGCAGATGGACACCTCCTCGGCGGCGTGGGGGATCGGATTGTGGCGCAACTATTCCGTATGGGGCGGTTGCTATTTCAACGGCGATTATGAGTTCGATACCCTGAACAGCATAAGTTTCTGGGCGGGCGGCTACCCCTCGTGGGGAAAATCAACCAACAAGAGCTACAACTTGCGTTCGGAGTTCATCTATAATCCCGACGTTTACTCCTACGAAACGGATGAGGCGAGCCGGGGTTTGGGCGGAGGTGGCTACGGCGGCCTCTATTACGAACATAAATTCAAAAAAGAGGGTCACCAAATAAGTGCCGACATCGGCGGAAACCTGTATATTTCCGATAACAAGGGCCACTTTATACGGGAGTACGACGACAAAACCAACCTGAACCGGAACAAGAAAACAGGAGGAACCAGCCAAAGTTACAGCGGCTACGGCAGTGTAGATTACACCTATCCATACCACAAGGATGGCGAAATATCGGTAGGTGTCAGCGGCGACTACAGCTATTCGCCCAGCCTCAGCCGTGAGGATACACTGCTAGCCGGCACGCTCAGCTATTTTATGACCGATTCGTTGCGGTTGAAAGATGCCGAAAATCGCAGTTACGGTTTCAGTGCCTATGCCACCCTCCAGCACAAGTTCGGCAAATTCACCTTGAAAGGCGGCCTCCGCAGCGAATACGACTTCTTTGACTACCGCATCCTCAACTCGCCCGACGACAATGTGAAAAAGGGCTATTGGAGCTTGTACCCCTCTTTGCACCTGAGCTACCGCACCGAGTCGATGCACAACTTCAAGCTGAGCTACACGCGGCGGGTGCGGAATCCCGGGGCGTCGCAGCTCTCCACCTTTATCGGCTATAGCGAGGACTCGTACAGCATGGGCAATCCCGAACTGAAACAAACGTTCACCCATTCGGTGGAGGCGGGCTGGACCAAGTTCTTCCAAAAGTTTGGTTCAGTGGGACTCAGTGCCTATTTCAAACATTCCAACAATGAGATAAGCTCACTGAGTGATGTGGCCTACAGCGATGTCTTCGGACGTATCGTCACCTTCTCGCAACCGGTGAACGCCGGCAAGTCGCTGAACACGGGTGCGGAACTGAATGTCACCTACCGCCTCAAGGCGTTCATGAACATCCGTTTTTACGGCAATGTCTATTACGCCAAGTCGGAGTTCAACTTCCGCAACGGCACCGAACCGACCAAAATCGACAACCTCGGTTACAGCTTCCGCCTCAATTTCTGGGCCAAACTGTGGAAGGTGCTGGAAGTCCACGCCTCCGCCTACTACAGTTCCAAGAGTGTGAGTTTGTTCTCCGTCACAAAGCCGCGCTACGGCATCAACTGCGGGTTGCGCGCCGACTTCCTCAACCGCAAGATTTCGGTACATCTGAACGTGAACGACATCTTCAACTGGAACGCCAACAAGAGCACGAGCACGAACCCCTACTACCAGTACAATACGACCTCGAAGTCCGTCAGCCGCACCATCAGCGCGGGCATCACCTTCCGTTTCGGAAAGATGGAATTGGAGAGCAAAGCCAGTCAAGGCGGCGGCGGAATGGGGCAACCGGGGGAATAGAAAATTGTGCCGGTAGAGACGTTTCATGAAACGCCTCTACAAATATCATTTGATGAACAGGATTTTCGCCACGTTCCGTTTCTTCCCCGTGCTGTCGGAAGCGAAGACGAAATAGACGCCGGTGGCGGGGCGTTTTCCGTAAAAATCCTTGCCGTCCCACGTCAGTTCGCCGCCGTTGGCATAGCCCTGCCACACGAGGTTTCCCGCTGCGTCGGCAATCTTGCAGAACGAGTGGTCCATCAGTCCCCGCACGGTGATGACCCCGTGGTAGGTTTCCCTCACCGGATTCGGGAAAACCGTCACCTCGCTGTAGTCCTCACTCCCTGCGGTGGCTGTGCCCATATAGGAGATAAGGCCCCTGGAGGTGGCGAAAAACACCTCGCCCGTTGTCCGGTTGATGGTGATGTTGTAGATCTTGTTGGACAGGAGCGGCGAGTTCTCTTCGGTGAAATGGAGAAGCTGTTTATCACCGTTTTCGGAAATCAGGAACACACCCGACTTGGCGGTACCCACCCACTTGCGGTTGGCATCGTCCACGGTGATGCAGGTGACTTCCTCAAACTCAAACAGGTTTTGGACATAGTTGATCTGTTTTATCAGAATGTTTTGTGCGTAAAGGGTGCTTTTGAAAACGGATGAAGGGTTATAGACGACCTTGATACCGAGGTTGCAACCGATCCATATTTCGCCGCTTTTGTCCTCCACCACGCAATTGATGCCGGAGGTTTCAATGTTGGCCATTGCATTCATGTTCACGCTTGTGATGCGGTCGTCATTGGTATTGCCGATGGTCTTGTTGTCATCGTAAACGAGGAGTTTGTTGGCTCTGGGCAAAACGATCCATTTGTAGTTGCGGGAGTCCACCATGATCTGGCTGACAGCTACGTTGCTGTTTGCATACGATGAAAGGGTGATTGCCTGCCAGTTGCCGTTGGGTTGAAGTACGGCGATGGGTATATTGGAAAAGCCGCATGACACCCACAGGTTGTTGTTGGCGTCGAAGGCCAGACCGCCAATACGGCCTTCTTCTGCGCTGCCAGAGTGGATAGGACTGTTGCTTCGGTCGTAAACGGCGGTGATTCGGTTGCGGTCATATTTCCGCAGTCCTCCGCCGTATGTCCCGACAAAGAATTCGGAAGTGTTGCTCGGGTTGATTGCTACAGCGGTCAAGTCGTAGACATTGTCCAGTGAGGGGTTGTCTATTTGGTAAATGTTGTGCCATTTTTCATTTGTAAAATAGCTGAAATTAGGGGCAATCCAAACGTTGCCCCAAACCTCGTTCACCATACCCGGCACCATCGCCAGTACACCTTCGGCATAGTCCATGGCATACGCGGAAGTGGCAAAGGGTCCTGCGCCTGGTATCAGCTCTATGGTCCACCACTCGCATAGGATCTTATGCAGTCCGTTGTTGTTGTCGGCCACCCATACCGTATTGCCGTCCAGACAGACGTCGCAGCCGTTAGGCCATTGGTAGGTGCCTTCCCACCAGGTTTCGCAAATCTGGTTTTCCTCCGTGTCAAATTTTTTGACGAAGGTCCAGCCGCATATTACGAGAGCACTGTCGTTCGCGGTGATAGCCCGGATGTCATCCTCTTGTATGTCAGAAAGGTGCCATCCGCTTCCATCCCTATAATAGAGCGTGTCGCCGGTTTCTCCACCTTTCACCACATAGACGCGTCCGTTGAAGAGGCAGGAGGTGGTGAAAGCCCCGTCGCCCATTGCTTCCACCTTCTGCCATGTGTTGAAGTCGGCGATGGCTGGATTGGTGACGGGTGTAATGTAAATGCCCGCGTCTGTATTTATAACAAATTCATTATTAATTGCTTGCATACTGTTGACCTTGATGTGCGTATTGCCCAGTCGGGTGTACCATGTGTCGCGGATCAACAATGTTGCCATATCTACCGACACGATGCCGAAAGGATAGGCAATATAGAGAAGCCCGTTGTGGGAAAGAAAGCCGTTTACTTTTTTGGAACTGGTGATGGACTTGTCTTTGATGTCACGCAGATTATAGATGCGGTCATCGCGGATAAAGTCAAGATTGCCGTCATCGTAGGCTATGGTAAGGTATTTGGAAACAGAGTCATAGTGGATGCGGGTGACAGCCGTGCCCGAAAGCCCGTCCACTTTTGAAAATGTGCCGGTTCCTTTGTCGTTTTTGTCAATATACATCAGCCCTGACTGGCAGGCGGCATAGATATAGTCGGGGGTCACAGCCACCGACTTGCATCCGTAAAAGGAGAGGTGGTCGCGGAACGTCCCCACAGGAATCTGGGCCACCAGCGGCAGCGAAAACACCTGCAATACCATGGCGATAATAAGGAGGAATCGTTTCATATAAGGGGGAATATTTGGAAAGTTTTTCAGGTTTATCAAGTTTTTCAGGTTTATCAAGTTTTCAAGTTTATCAGGTTTATCAAGTTTATCAGGTTTATCAAGTTCTCAAGTTTATCAGGTTTATCAAGTAGAAGGTAGGAGGTCGGTTTTCAATTTCCAGTTTTCAATTTTCAATTCTCAGTTTACTAAGCTTCTTCGGCTCGGAATGAGAGAGACGATGACACTGATCAGAAATATCGTGACAAAGACGATGAGGAAGTCCGTGGGATTCATTTTAACAGGATAATAGTCAACGATGTAGTTGGCTTCGCCGTTGCCAAAGCTGATGAGGTGGAAGGTTTGTTGCAGGAAGCAGACGAGCCAGCCTAAAACCATTCCCGCCACGCCGCCGATGAAGGAGATGATCATCCCTTCGGTTATGAAAACCTGCCGGATGAGCGAGCTGTCGGCCCCGAGGTAGTTGAGCACGGCAATGTCCTCTTTCTTTTCAATAATGATCATTGAAAGGGTGCCGATGATGTTGAAGACAGCGATGAGCAGTACGAAGGAGAGGATGGCAAAAATCATCATCTTTTCAGTCTTCATCGTTTTAAAAAGCAATTCTTCTTGCTGAAAACGGTTTTGCACCAGGTAATTGTCGCCAACGATTTCAGCCACCTTCTTTTGGATGGATGGAAGGTTTTTTTCATCGGAAATAAAAAGCTCGACTGAGGTGACTTCGTTTTCGTAACTCATGAGGTTCCGCACAAAATCAATGGAGCAGATGAGGTACTTGTCGTCGTACTCGGTGAAGGAGCTGAACACGCCGCAGGGGGTGAGGTAGCGGGTGTTGAAGGCATCGGCGGGATTGCCGAGGTTCTTCCGCAACCGTTTGGGGTAAAACACTTTGTACAGTTCCGCCCCCGACAGGTTCACTTGGAGCGTGCCGGCGGCGATGGCACCCATCACCCCGAACTCGCAGCCGTCGTGCTGGAGGTCGAAATCGCCGTCAATCAACAGCTCGTCAAAGCCGCTGTTGCGGGCGTATTCCGGACCCACGCCCTTCAGCTCGATGAGGTGCTGCTTTCCGTCATACTCAATGAGCGTCAGGTCGGAAACGATTTCTTCCACCGCATTTACCCCGTCTATCGACCTCAGCCGTGCGATGGGGAAGGAGTCGGTTTCAAACGACTTTCCCTCGCGGAGGGTGATTTTCAGGTCGGAATTGAAGGAGTTGAAGGAGTCCACCACGAGCTCCTCCATCCCATTGAAGACCGACAGCACGATGATGAGGGCGGCAGTGCCAGACAAAACACCGACGGCGGAAATGATGGAGATGATATTGACAAGGCTGTGCTTCTTTTTGGAGAAAAGATGGCGCCAAGCCACAAAAAGAGCCGTTCTGAAACGTCTGTTTTTCAAAAGATTATTGTTTCAGAAGTTTCTCAATGTTTTCAATGTAGTCCAAAGAGTCGTCGATGAAGAACTCCAGCTGCGGAATCACCCGCACCTGCTGGCGTATCTTCTGCCCGAGTCGGAAACGGATGTCCTTGGTGTTGGCCCGCACCGCCTTGATGACCTCTTCGCTGTCCTCGGCATTGAAAATGCTGAGGTACGACCGTGCAATCGACAGGTCTTTCGTCACCGTGGTTTTGGTGACGGTAATCATGCAGTCGTAAACGTAGGGTCCGTCGTTCAGGAATATTTCCGCCAGTTCCCGTTTGATAAGGGCGGATGTTTTTTGTTGTCGAATGGTATCCATAATTTCTAATAACGTGATATTCCGTATCTTATTTCATTTTCTGCAAAAAAAGACGGGGCAATTCGCATCGTCCCGTCTTTATGGTTTTCAAAGGGATGTTTATTCAACCACCACTTTGCGGGTGCTGATGTTTCCTTCGTTGGTCATGATTCTCACGAAGTAGATGCCCTTGGTGAGGTTGCTGACGTTGAGGGTGACGGTTTTTCCGTTCACTTCGGTTTTTTGTACCAGCGTTCCGATGGCGGAGTAGAGGGAGGCCTCCTTCAGGTTGTCGCCTTCGATGTTCAGCACGTTATGGGCAGGATTCGGGTAGATGCGGATTTCGCTGCCGTCGTAGCTGTTGATGCCCGTCATCCCGTTCACCGTGTTGGAAAGTCCCGACTCGCCTCCGGTGCACACCGTCTTCACGGCGTAGGCATAGGTGGTGCCGTCGGTCACATTGGCATCGGTGTAGGAGTTGGTCTGGGTGGTGGCGATGACGTTACCGTTGCGATACACCTTGTATGCGATGGCGTTTTCAACCGCGTTCCATGAAAGTCCGATCTGGCTGCTGGAAGTGGCGGCGGTCAGGCCGGTGGGCGCGTCGCAAGGTTCGGACACAGGATTGCCGATGGTGACGCAGACCGATTCGGACATGGATGATTCAAAGCCGCTTCCGCAGTCGCGGGTGAGGGTGTAGCAGTAGGTTCCCTCCGGCAGGTTGCTGTCGGTGAAGGTGCCGCCCGCCACATGCTCGGCAATGAGTTCGCCGTTGCGGTAAATGTTGCAGGAAGGTCCGTTGATGACTCTTCCGGAAATGGTGATGTCATCCACGCAGAAGATATATTGGTCGTTGGAAACGCAGTGGATGGCCACATATTTGGCGTTGGCCGGCACGGTGTAGGTGTATTCCGTCCAGGTCACGGTGGTTGTTGTGGCGCTGCTGTTCAAATTGGTGAAGTCGCTGGCTGCGGTTCCTGTGGTGGAGTAGGCGGCATAGAACTGTTCGGAAGAATAGCTGCTTGAATAGGAACGGGCCCAGAAGGAGAAAGTGAACGGTTCGGTGAAGTTCAGTTCCGGACTGATCATCCAGTCGTCGTTCTGGACGGTGCTTCCGCCCCAGCCGCTGCTTTTGGCGTAGGCGCTGCCGAAGAACTTATTGCCGGAGTGGCCCTGGACGGTGTTCGCGTTTCCGCTCATTTGCGACTGGTCAAGAACAATATAGGCCATCGGCGAACCTTCGTTGGTGTATTCGATGTTTTGGAACGAGCCGGTGTTGGCGCCGTCGCCGTCGATGTAGGTCCAGCCTATGGCTCCGGGTGAGTTGATGGTGCCGTAGGTGTGGCCTTCCACGTCATCGGTGAGGGAAATCTGCTCCTCTGTGGATTCGTCGTTCCATGTCAGGACGGCATTGTTTCCGTTGTCGGTGACGGCAAGTCCTTCAGGAGCCACACAGTTGCTGCCGATGGCGGTGAGGGTGATGGTGCCGTCCCAGCTGTAGTTTTCAAAGGCGGCGGTCCAGTTCAATGTGAAGATGTGGCCGGTTTCGGTACTCTCGTCGATGGAGACTTGGAACTCGTTGGTCATCGTGCAGGTGCCGGTAAGGGCGGCCATCGGTTCGGCGTAGCCCGTTCCGTCGGTGACGGAGAGCAGCGGATCGTTGCAGGTGAGTGTCACGGTGGCATAGTCGTCGGTGGCAATACCGCCGAGGTTGCTCATCGAGAGCGAGAGGAATGGTGTCTCGCCGGCGCTGACGATTTCCGGTGTGTAGTCGGTGAGGGTCAGGTACGGGACATCGCTGGCGGTGCAGTTGATGGTTTCGTAAATGGTGGTGGTATTGAAGGCCGTGACAACTAACAGGACATCACCCACGGAGAAATCCTGCGGGATGCTGACGGAGCCGTTGGCATCGGTATAGGCACTGTAGTAGTTGTCATTCTGTGAGATGCAGACGAGGGCGTCGGCCACGGGCTCGTTGTTGACCGTTACCGTCGTGGTGAACGGAACGCCCGACATCAGGTTGCGGCTCGACAGTGCGAGGACGTCGGGCTGCTTGGTGCGGAGCTGCAACGAAGCGTCACCGAAGGTAGTCCAGGTGCGGAATGTCTCCAAATCATCGGACTGGGAACTCTCGGAAAGGGCGAGGGTGAAAGCATTGACCACGATGGAACCCCAGTGGGTGCGCTGCTCGTTGGTGTTGATGCCGTTCTGTCCGCTGTACTGGTTGTAGTCGAAGCCGCCGACGAGGATGTCGTAGAAGTAGTCCTGTCCGCGCTGCGGGGGCGTCCACGGCTGGTTGATGGTGGACATCAGGGTCACGACGGCACCGCCGTTCTCCTTTTTCAGCCACGCCTCAGCGAAGCAGTCGCCACTTTGGGTGAATTCGCCGTTTACACAGGCCACCGACACGATGAAAGGCAGCTTGTCGCCATTGGTGGTGGCATTCACGTTGTTGTTGTTGAAGCCGGTGGTCACAAACTGCGTCTCGGCACCATGGCCGCAATAGGCAATGGTGGAGGCACCGGCATTGACGTGACCGGCAAGGGTGCTGGCACTGGGTGAACTGTTTATGTGATAATTCGCCCTTTCTGTAATGTAAGTGAATGGCTGCAATCTCTCACTGAAGATACGCTGGACATGAACGTAGTCAATTTCATTGTCATCCCCTTGTCCGCTTCCCTCGTTGGAACCGATGCCGATGAAGGTTTCACGCCATCCGGCTTCCATGTTCGGGTTCTTCTCATAGTTGATGGCCTTGTTCACCTGCACGAGGGCCTGTGCATTGGTGGAGCAGGAGAAACGGCCGATGGCGATGTCGGGATAGTTGTCGTTGCCTGCTACACAGCCCATACGCGGATCTGTGGGGGCAGATGCGTAGTCAACGGTGATGGTGTTGGACTTGATGTCGGCCCAGTCGCCGAACAGCTGCACATACATCAGGTTGCCATTGCTGTTGTATTCGTTTTGAATCGTAGTGGCGACGTTGGCACCGCTGTTCACCACCTGCTTGGTTACGTTGTAGCCCATCTCCTTCTTCCACTGGATGTAGAGGTCGGCGGCTCCCTCATAGGCAGAGGGGGTAAGGACGAGGATGTCGCCTTTCTCGCCTTGGGCAAGGTCTTGACGGGTGGGTTCGTAGTTGAGGAAGAGGCTCCGGTACATGCCGACGGCTTCGCGGTTGGTGCGGAGGTCGGTGCGGGTGAGCGGGTTGGTGGCTGGATGGTTGGTCTCGCGGAGTGTCACCGTGATGGTGCGGTAGTACTCAAGGGTTTGGGTCGCGCCGTTGTAGCGGAAGGGCAACACGCGGACGGTGGTGCCGCGCACGTCGCGGACGATGAACGGGGACTCCATCGTGGCGATGTCGGCGGGATAGAGCTCGGAGGTTCGGGACTCCGGCGCAATTTCGTATGGGATGCTGTTGGGATCCTGGTTACGGTAGATGACACCTCTTGACGGAACCATCGGATTCTGTAACTGGATGCTGACGGCGTTGGGTGAAGAAACCTCCATCTCCACGTCGCGGTTGTTGGGCAGCTGGATGCTGGCGCTGACGAACGGGAGTTCGGCCCAACCCTTCTTCTCGATGACGGGCACGTTGCCGAGGTGAATACGGCTGTAGGTCGTTCCACCAAGGGTGACGTCATCCACGGAAACGTTCAGGATTTCAAAAGTGATTTGGTGAACGCCCGGTTGCGGCTGCGTGTACGAAACCGTGTAGGGACGGTTTCCTTCGCGTTGCTGGGAAAAAGTTTGCGCAGAAACAAATATCACACTGATTGTCAATGTGATAAAAATGAAAAGTTTTCGTATCATATTTTGCAATATTAGATTATTCTCAATATAAAAAAACAAGGGGGCAAAAATACAACTTTTTCAATGAGAAAGATGCATTTTATACCCCTTTTATTGCAAAAAAATACTAAAAAACAGCTGGTTTTTATTGGTTCTCCGTTTTGGTCTGTCCGTATTTGGCGATGAGGGCGGCGCAACCTTTGGAAACGTCGTTCCAGGTGGCGTCGAAGTCGCCGGTGTACCACGGGTCGGCAATGTCGTGCGGCGTGTCGGTGAAGTCCATCATCAGGGCGACTTTGCCCAGCCGGTCCTCGCCGGTGATGGCGAGTATGTCGCGCAGGTTCTTCTGCTCCATCCCGATGATGAGGTCGTAGTAGTCGTAATCGCCGCGGGTCATCTGGCGGGCGGTCTTGCCCTTGCAGCCGATGCCGTGTTCCGCCAGCTTCCGTCGCGCCGGCGGATAGACGGGGTTGCCAATCTCCCACGTGGAGGTCGCGGCGGAGGCGATTTCAAACTGTTCCGACAGCCCGGCGTCCGCCACCATTTTTTTCATGACAAATTCCGCCATCGGACTGCGGCAGATGTTTCCCAAACAGACGAATAGTATCTTCATAGTTGCGATTTTTGTAAAAGGTAAAAGGTATCAGGTAAGAGGTAAAAAGTTATGTGTGATTGTTATTTTAAAATGGTTTCGGTCCAGTGCCCTTCTTCGGTGATTTTTGAAAGGGCGGAGCGTAATTGGTTATAGTCTTCATAAGTCCAGCCTAACGTGCCTTCGCAGACAACAATTCTCTTTCCTTCTTTTGGAAAAATACGAATGCGATTAGTGCTGTATCCCCCTGGCAAGACATTCCACTTCATTCCTTCAAAGGGAAGGGTCACTTGGCGTTTTCGGTTGAATAATGAATAATATAGAATTCTGATTTCCTGTTTGTTATAATCAATTTTTATGGTATCCACCAAACTTCCTTTGTTTAGGATGGAGTACCAGGCGGACAGCAGAACACTTATCAAGAATATCAACCAAAAAAATCTTAACCAATTCCAGTAACTGAAAAAGTTTGGAAGTCCCTCATCAATAATTCCACAAATAATGGAAATTCCCCCTATACCCCCAAAACCAATGGCGATAATCCATAGAAAGCGGATGTAAAAACTGGCCACAATCGAATGCTTGCGCTTGCTTCTCCGGATGGTCCTGACGTAGTTCGGGTATTCGTTTGCCTGATTTTCGTCCATGGTGGTTTTATCTTTGTAGGAGGACTCTTTATCGTGGACCGAGGAATTTGTCACCATTGAGATGGATCATGTGGTCGGGTAGGTCTGCAATCCACACTTCGGTTTCCCACGCAAGTGATTTAGAGAATCTTTTGTAGGTGTCAAAATCAAGAAAAGCAGTAACAAATATCTTACCTGCAACAACATCTTTTGTGAGTTCTTGAATTTCTTTTATACGTGCAGGCGACATCGGTCCCACGGAGGTAACAGCTTCTATAAAATAAAGCCAATTATTATCTTCCCTATACAAAACGACATCGGGCATTTTATCGTGTAAGGTGATTGTAAATCCCAACTTGTTCAATAGATCCGTATTTTTCACAAGGTCTTTTTCTGTTGTATCTCCTAAATAAAGACATTGTGAATGTGGCGCAAAGCGAGGAGCAAACTCTTCAATAATAGCCTTTTGCAGTTGATTGTGCTTGCCCGCACTCAAGGAAAAAGGAATCCCATTGATGTTTACAGGCATTTTCTGCATTTGCTTTTTGGAAGCATAAAGTTCTGTAAGACTGGTGTGCCGTTCACAAAAACTTTGTAAAGCAGTACTTTTTGTTATATCTTTGGGCTTAATGTCACGAATAACTGCCAAGAACTCTGCAGTTAGCCGATAGCGATAATTAGGACTATTCGTGGCCTTGCCGTTATCTTCTACAATGGCTGCTGTGCGAAAATGGTGTAAGGCTTGCTTGCGGAACGTTTCGCGAGAATTTTCAGCGTAAGTGGTTCCGTAATTTGAATTGGAAAAAGCGATAATATCGTGAATGCGAATCCAATTAGCTTGCGCACTACTCCACCGCCCCTTTGGTTTAATGTTGGCCATGCTTAAAATAGTAAGGGCACAAAGGTCAGCTTGCTGTGCCTTTGGCATACCGATTTGCGCCAATACAGATTTGATGATGGAAATTTTTATATCCATTTTTCAACTATTTTGTCACAATATGCAGTGGTAAGAGGTTGACCTGTCAATTCTGCTCCAATCTTGCTGATGGTACTTGCAGAGGGAATCGGCATTGCATTTACTTCGGTGGAATTAACCTGTGTAGAACCATTCAAAATACGATAGTATTGGTCATAAATCGTAGAGTTAAGCAAGGCATAAACACCATACAATAGGTCCAATGACGGGCATTCAATGAAGTTGATCTTATTTTGTGTACTGATGTATTTGTACTTTGGATAACGATTGGAAAGATATAAGCCACATTGTAAGCGGCGGGGTTCCTCCTTGGATGTAAAGCGTTTTACGAAAACATAATTGGAATTGGCTTGCAATAACCCCGAACGGTCTGTCTGGATATATTCCCCTGCTTTGCCCACAGGCCATACAATTTGTCCATCCTTGCTGATATGGGATGAATAAAACAATGGATATGTTTCAGGTTCATCATCGTCTTTAAGCGCTTCACGTTCCCGAAAATCCACTACCAAACCAGTATGCATGGGAATTTGTAAAGATTTCAAGGTGTCGGGGAACCCATTTATACGTGCTAAAATGGCTGCCTCTTCTTCGTTCGTGGGCAGGAATACATATTGATTATGTGCAACAACGGTACCATAGGGAACCTGAAAACAGGTCAAGTCATTGAAAACAGCTGTTGAGCATGAAGAGATATCAATTGTTTTTGGCTTTCGGTCAGTCTTTTTGATTTTAACAATCATCGTTTCTTGCAGAACCGATTCGTCGCTGAAAACTTTATCGCGGCTCACAAAGAGATGCACCGCCTGAAGGGTGGCATTTTTGAAAAGATACTGACGAAAATGCTCAAAATAGGCTCCGGAAGTCCACGAACGAGGCACAATATAGACCAGTTCGCCATCCTCTTCGAGATTGTCTATCGACATTGCCCAAAAGAGGAAGTAAAGATTGGGGGCACCATAGCATACTTGATTCATGTGTAACGCTTCCGGTGCATCTTTAGGCACTTTCATATAAGGGGGATTGCCTATAATGTAATTGTATTTGTATTTTGTAGGTTCGTCAAATAAACTGAGTACATCGCCAAAAGGCTGTGATGTGATATAATTTTCAGTGTAAACTTTATATGTGAGATTTGCGTGCTTTTGCAAATAGTTCAAATTTTCAATTAGGACTGGAATGACTTGTGGATCATTTTCATAACACCCAAGTATGATCTTGCCTTGATATCCAAGCTGCGAAAGATGCCAAACAACTGCCGCTGACAATATGCCTGTACCGGCTCCCGTATCCAAAAGTGATATTTCGGGTTTTGATAAGTCAAATTTAAACATTTGAGCCATGTACTGGGCTGTTTTTTCAGATGTGAAAAACTGCCCATAACGCTTTCTCTCCGTCTTGGATATGGACGAAATAAAGTCTTTTGTGCGTTTTATTACGGATTGTAGCATAGCTGTTGAAGTCGGGTGCAAAGGTACTATTTTTCGACAAATATCTAGTCTAGGACAAAATTTCTTCTCTCCCGTTACAGCTCCAGCACGGCGATGGTTTCGTCCGACAGGAACTTGCCGCCCGGGTAGGGTGCCGTGTAATCCATGTTGAGCCAGAGCACGCCGTTGTTGTCGGTGTGGAAGTGGATGGTCTGGTTGCGGGCTTTCTTACGGAACAGCTTGTTGCGGACGAGGTAGATGACGTTGTCCAAGTCGGCTTTCGACTCAAAGCGGAGCTCCGGATAGATGTGGGTGGGGGTCCGCACCAGCCGCACCGTGCCGCCGATGGACTTGAGGCATGCCGCCATCAGCACACTGTAGTCGTCGCAGTCGCCCGACAGCAGCACCACCGACTCGCTGGCCTTCGCAATATACTCACGGTCAGTGGGATCCTTGATATAGACCCACTGGTCGTTGATGGCCTTCCAAACCGCAATGCACTGGATGTACAGCTTGTTCTGCCCCTCCTGGTATTTGACGAAGTTCTTCTTAACGGCCGCGTGGGAAAACGCCCGCACGTCCTTGTTGGTGAACTCCACCGCATTGATGATGGTCTGCCGCCTCGGAAACGTCACCGACGACTCAAAGTCCTTCAGCGACTTCGCATTGTTTCCCAAATTGGAGACAAAGCCGCGGTAGTCCCAGTAAACGTCCTCGAAGCCATAGTGGTCGGTCATCGTACCTACAAACAGCCCCGTGAACATCAGTCCGAGAATCACCCAGACGAATTTCTTTATTATTTTGAAAATGACAAAAAAGAAAAGGAACAATGTGACAAACAGGACAATACGGTCAATGCCGAGCGCCCAGCCGGGGAAGGGGATGATACGGTGCAGGAAGATGAAGATGGGCATCACCACCAATGCCGTGGCGATGATGGTGATTAGGCTGGATACAATGCCTGAAGTGGTGAAGTCGGGCTTCAGCTCTTTTTTCAGCCACTGCCAGAAACGCTTGCTCCTTTTGGGTTTTGCCGGAACCGCCTTCGCAATAACCGACGTCACCCCGTTGTCAGGGGTCGTCTTTTGGATGGGTTCCGTATGGTCGTCGTTCATTGTGTTATTTGCTAATGGTCAAATTATCAATCTCTTTGCTCAAAAAATGTCCGCAATCCTCGAAGGTGGCGAAGGTGTGTCCCTGCGGCACCACGTTGGGAATCACGTTCATCTTGGTGAGCATGTACATCGGCTGCGGCTGGATGATGGTCATCAGCACCGTCACGCCGCGCGCCTGCAGGTCCTTGATGGCCGTTTCCATTGCGTACAGCCCCGACTGGTCCATGAAGGAGACGAGGCGCATACGGATAATCACCACCTTGGCGTCCTCCGGGATGGAGTTCATCACCTCCTGGAACTTGGTGATGGAGCCGAAGAAGATGGGGCCGTTCAGACGCTGGATGTAAATCTTGCTGCGGATTTCGTCGGTCAGCACCTTTTCATCTTCCCATGGGATTTCCTTGTCGAAAGTGGAGATTTTGTCGAGATGGTAGCTGCCCTCCACGAGGTCGCTGGCGCGTTTCATGAACAGCACGCAGGCGATGACCATACCGATGCCGACGGCAATCAGCAGATCCACAAAAACGGTGAGGAACAATACGGTGAGGAGCACCACGGCATCGGCCTTCGGGATTTTAAGCAGGTCTTTAAGTCCTTTGAAATCAATGATTCCAACACCCACCGTAATCAAAATGCCGGCGAGGACGGAGAGGGGGACGAACTTCACCAAGCTGCCGAGACCGAGCAGCACGGCCAGCAGGAAGAGGCCGTGGACCATGCCCGACAGCCGCGTACGCCCGCCGCTGTTGATGTTGACCACCGTACGCATCGTGGCACCGGCACCCGGAAGTCCGCCGAATAGTCCGACGGCGATGTTGCCAATACCTTGCCCGATAAGTTCTTGATTGCTATTGTGTTTCGTCTTGGTGGTGTTGTCGGCCACCACGGAGGTGAGCAGTGTGTCGATGGAACCGAGGCCCGCCAACGTGAGGGCCGGAATCACGGCCATCTTCGCCACCGCCAGCCAGTCGATGCCGCCGACTTCGTGCCCGACGAAGAAGGGCAGCGGGAAGCCCGACGGAATCTCGCCGATGGTGAGTTTCGGGTCGAAATGGATGAGGACGGCCACGACGGTCATCACGATGAGGGCGACCAGTGTGGCGGGTATCTTCTTGGTAATAAGTGGGAAAAGATAGATGATGGCGACAGTGCCCAAGCCGAGCAGCAGCGCCGTCACGTCCAAGCCGCCGATCTTGTCGGGCAGCTGGGTGATCATATCCACAATCAGCACCGGCGACTTCATGCCGAGCAGCGGGTAGATCTGCTGCACGATGATGATGATGCCGATACCGCTCATAAATCCCGACAGCACGGGGTAGGGGATGTAGCGGATGTACTTGCCGATTTTGAGGATGCCGAACAGAATCTGGAACAGGCCGCAGAGGATGGCGGCGAGGGCCATGCTCACGATGACGGTTTCGATGCTGTGGGGTTGGCTGGTGGCCCAGACGGTGGAGATGAGGGTTGCCGAGATGACCGTCATCGGGCCGGTGGGGCCGCTGATTTGGGAGGGGGTGCCGCCGAACAGCGAGGCGAAAAAGCCGAGCATCATCGCGCCCGTCAGACCGGCCAGGGCACCGACCGCGCCGATATTGCCGACCTCTTCCACACTGATCACACCAAACGCCTGGATACCGAAAGCCAAGGCCAACGGCAAGGCAACGATTCCCGCGGTCAACCCGCCGAAAATATCCCCTTTCAAATTCGATTTGTCAAATAATTTCACTGATTTTCAGATTGTTATGATTTATAAGTAGTATATTCGTATTCCAAAATAAGAATCGGCAAAAATACGACTTTTTTTAAGTAACATCTGTAGAAAATGAAAGTCAAAAGCAGCAAAATTCACTCTGCATCTTGAACATGCTTTCTTTGCCTTAACATCTTCCGATTCCATGCGCGCCCTCGCGCCATAATGATATCCGGACCATTGAGGTTGTACACTCCATTCCACTTGCATTGTCTTTGCCGGGTCCCAGTTCTGTGATCTCAACGGGTTTAAGATGTTTTAACTTTGTCGGTTGCGCAATCCCATTCCACGGTAGCAGACTTGTAATTGTTATAGAAATTAGTGCAACAAGGAAACGTCTCATGCTGAAAGTCATGCCGAAGGCATGAGACGCGCCGTCAGGCGCAATAACACCGCACAAGCGAAGCGCAGTGTGGTGTTATTGCGCCTGACGGCTTGTATGGCGTTATTTGCATTTCATGCCTACAGCCTCTCCGAGGCTATTCTTTTTCTAACAACATCACAGATTTTTGCAAAATATCTTCAGTTAAAGTAGAAAATTGCAACCTTGCACTCTCTAAAAATGATGCGAGGGTTTAACATTTCTGCTGTGAAGGGATAAAAATAATTCGTTGCTTTTGTTGTTGTTTTTCAATGTACAGTTCACATTTCTGCTGTGAAGGATTAAAATCTCATCAATTATATGTATTTTTGCCACCTCAATAATCAAACCAGGTATTGATAAATAAAATTTGCCTTTAAATATATGAAAACCATTCCCTTTTCCTGGCTCAACAAGCACAAATACCTTTGGTTCATGCTTGTGAGTTTTTGCGGTTCTGTTTTTGTCAATTTTTTTGTGCAGTTATTCAGTGACGCCTTTTCAGTACAGGATTTCTGCCACGACATTTTTTTCATGTGGGGATTCCTGTACCCCGTCGGTTTTGTCACATATAAAGCTGCCGAAA
Source organism: Bacteroidales bacterium (assembly GCA_016285085.1). Classification (GTDB taxonomy): domain Bacteria; phylum Bacteroidota; class Bacteroidia; order Bacteroidales; family WCHB1-69; genus UBA1756. The sequence goes on along the minus strand of JAEEQA010000001.1, from coordinate 76,068 downwards.
AAGCGAACAGGAAAGAGTCTGAAAAGGATATCTTTTTATCTTGGCTTGAAAAGCACCAATATCTCTTTTTCATGATTTGCAGTCTGTTTATGTCATTCTGCCTTGGTGTTATTGTGCAGTATGGAGATGATGGGCCGTATACGTTTAAGTCATACTTAGACGGTGTGTTTCTCTTGTGGGGATTCCTGTACCCGGGTTGTTTTATCATCTACGAAGGGGCGAAAAAAGCAGGAGAAAAAGAGGAAGAGTAAAATAGTTCAAAGAAAGCGACTTCTTTTCCACCCCAGCGGCCCGGTACGCGGTAGTGAGCGTGGAATCACCAGGTCCATTCCAGTTTCACTGCGTTGGGGTCGGCGCTGCTGAAGCCCACCTCCAACACGAAGCGGGTGCCGGCGGGCGGCTCCACCATCTCCTGACGCTCCTCGTCATACACCCGCAACCAGAAAGGATCAAGGGCAATCTCAACCTCACCTGTTTTGTTCTCAGGTAGAAAAATAAAATCGATGCCTACCAACGACTTCTTCGGACTCCCCTTTATATCAGGTGTAGAGGCATAGACTTGCACCACCGCTTTACTCAAACGTACCCCTTCCTTATTTTTACGATTTTTTACTTTACCTCTGACAGTGAGAGTTTTGGAGTCAAAAGAAACATCGGAAAGTTTGAATTCGGAGTAGGTGAGTCCGAAACCGAAAGGATAGAGCGGTTTTTCTTCCATATAGCGGTAAGTGCGGCCGCGCATATCGTAGCTGTCGAAGTCGGGCAGTTGCTTCGTGGAACGGTAGAAAGTGACAGGCAACCGTCCAAAACTGGTGTTTTTTCCAGACAATGCCTCTGCCACTGCCGTGCCCATTTCCTGCCCTCCGTACCAGCACACCATAATGGCATCCACCAGCGGCTCCACCTCCTCTAAGGCAATGGCGCTGCCCGTGCAAAGCAGTAGCACGACAGGTTTTCCCGTTGCTTTCAGCCTTTTCAAATCTTGTATCTGATTTTCAGGAAGTTCTATCCATGTGCGGTCGCCTTTGTAAAAACCGGGGATGTCCACTTTCAACTCCTCCCCTTCCAACTGCGGGTTGAGGCCGCCGGCGTACACAATAACATTCGCATTTTGAATGTCGGCAAGCTGGAATTTCTCCCGCAGCCCCTCCTCAATGGTGACGGTATGTTCCGGTGTGCCGTTGTAGTTGCCGAGGGGCATGAGTGAGTCAGCGGCATTGGGGCCTGTCAAATGAATTTTGGTCGTTGTGGGAAGGGGCAACACTCTTTTGTTTTTGAGCAACACCAACGACTCGGCATATATCTCCTTCGGTGTGTAGCGAGGCCTCCCACATTCGCCAGTCTCGTTTTCCTCGGTGACACGCAGACGGGTGGTGAGGATGCGGCGCACGTGCTCGTTGATCTTGCTTTCGGAGATCCAACCGGAGTCCACGGCGGTGCGGAGGGCGGCGAGACCGCTGCCGCACTCGAGGTCCACTTCGCTGCCAAAGGCGTCGGCAGCGGTGCGAGCGGCGGTGGCGTGGGTTTCGTGACGGGGTATTACGGTGTCGTGCTCCCAGCAGTCGTTCAGCGCCCAGCAGTCGGTGACCAGCAGTCCGTTGTAGTGCCACTTATTCCGTAAAATATTTACCAACAGTTCTTTATTGGTGCAACAAGGTTCTCCGTTGAGGCGGTTGTAGGCGCACATCACCTGTTGCACGTCGCCATTTTTGATGATGTACTCGAAGGCGGGCAGGTAGGTGGTCCATAGGTCGCGGGGCGAGACGGTGGCATTGAACTGGTGCCGTGTGCCTTCGGGGCCGCTGTGAACGGCGAGGTGCTTGAGGCAGGCGGCGGCGGTAAGGTGAACGGTATCAATCCTGTCGGAATTCCACAAACCCCACTTAAGCGAGTAGCTGTATTGCAGTCCGTAAACGCAAGCCAGCCCCATCTGTGCGGTGAGAAACGGGTCCTCGCCGTAGGTTTCCATGCCGCGGCCCCAGCGCGGGTCACGGAAGATGTTGATGTTGGGGGTGAAAAAGGTGAGGCCCGCATAGTCGCCGTAATTGCCGGCGGCCTGCGCCTCGTGGTACTTCTGCCGTGCCTCAAACGCTGTATGAGAAAAGACTTGCCGTACCAGGAAAGGAGTGAAGGTGGCGGCGAGGGCGATGGGCATTGGCCAGACGGTGGCGGTGCCGTTGCGGCCCACGCCGTGCAGCGCCTCGTTCCACCAGCTGTACTCTTGCAGCCCGAGCCGCTCGATGGCGGGGTTGTGGTGCTCCATCAGCGACAGTTTCTCGTCCAAAGTCAGTTGCGAAATCAAATACTCCACCCTTTCGGAAAGGGGCAGCGTGTCTGCTGTTTGTCCGCAAACTTTTGTACAAAAGTTGAAACAGACAAAAATCGTCGCAAGAAGCAAGAAGCACTTTTTCATTTTGCAAAATTACACATTTTCCCCAAACGTGAAATCCACAAATTTTTGCGTAACGAATACAATTATTAATGTTCCTTAATTCTGAAAATTATTTACTTTTGCAGGTTCGACTTTAAAAAAACCTAAATATTGTAAATAATTATCAATCAAAATATTAAATTATGAAGAAAAAATTATTTTTGGCAGCAATGATGCTGTGCCCTTTCTTTTTGCACGCCAGTGAGGCTGACCTCACCCTGCCGAACTTCACGCAAGTGAACTTCTTCAACGGTGCTCTCACCGGAAAGGCCCTCCTCCTCTGGGGTGCCATCATCGTCATCATCGGACTGGTGTTTGGCTTGATACAAGCCCTGCGCATCCGCCGCAAACCCGTCCATGAATCCATGAAGAAAGTTTCCGAAACCATTTACGAAACCTGCAAGACTTACTTGCTTCAGCAAGGTAAGTTCCTGCTGATTCTGTTCGCCATCATCGGAACGGCCATCTGCTTCTACTTTGGCTTCCTCAACGGGAAGTCGCTGCCGCAGGTGCTCACCATCCTGCTGTGGACGGTGCTTGGTATCGGCGGTTCCTATGTCGTGGCATGGTTCGGTATCCGCATCAACACCTTCGCCAACAGCCGCACCTCCTTCGCCTCCTTGCAGGGCAAGCCGTGGCCGGTGGTCTCCCTCCCGTTGCAGTCGGGTATGAGCGTGGGTCTGCTGCTCATCACCATCGAGCTGATTCTCATGCTGGTGATTCTGCTGTTTGTGCCTGCCGAAAGTGCCGGTGCCTGCTTGATCGGCTTCGCCATCGGTGAGTCGCTGGGTGCCAGTGCCTTGCGTATCGCCGGCGGTATCTTCACCAAGATTGCCGACATCGGTTCCGACCTCATGAAAGTTATCTTCAAGATCGGGGAAGACGACCCGCGCAACCCCGGTGTCATCGCCGACTGCACCGGTGACAATGCCGGCGACAGCGTCGGACCCACCGCCGACGGTTTCGAAACCTACGGCGTGACCGGCGTCGCCCTCATCTCCTTCATCATCCTCGCCGTTCCCTCCGTCGAACTGCAAGCCCTCCTCATTGTATGGATCTTCGCCATGCGTATCCTCATGGTCTTCACCTCTTTGATTTCTTACGGCATCAACGACCTCGTTTCCAAAATCAAATTCAAAGAAGCCAGCAACTTCAACTTCGAGAGCCCGCTGACCTCCCTCGTTTGGATTACCTCCCTCGTTTCCATTGCAGTGACCTTTGCCATCAGCTACCTGCTGCTCAACAACTACGGTTTTGCCGCGGAAGGTTCTGTTTCCGCCAGCATCTCCGGTGACATGTGGTGGCGTCTGGCCTCCATCATCAGCTTGGGCACGCTGGCCGCTGCCATCATCCCCGAGCTCACCAAAGCGTTCACCAGTTCCAACTCCCGCCATGTGCAGGAGGTGGTGACGGCCTCCCGCGAAGGCGGCGCCTCCCTCACCATCCTCTCCGGCATGGTGGCCGGCAACTTCAGCGCTTTCTGGAAAGGCATCGTGATGGTCGGCCTGATGCTCGCTGCCTTCTTCTTCTCCGCCAGCGGTCTCGACATCTTCGGTACCTACTACGCTATCTTCGCCTTCGGCCTCGTGGCCTTCGGTTTCTTGGGCATGGGTCCCGTCACCATCGCCGTGGACAGCTACGGACCGGTAACCGACAACGCCCAGTCCGTCTTCGAACTGTCGCAGATCGAGCGCATCCCCGCCATCAAGTCCGACATCGAGAAAGAGTACGGCTTCGTTCCGGATTTCGAGAAAGGCAAGTACTTCCTTGAAGCCAACGACGGTGCGGGCAATACCTTCAAGGCCACGGCCAAGCCGGTGCTGATCGGTACGGCAGTGGTGGGCGCCACCACGATGATTTTCGCCATCATCCTGTTGCTCAACAACCTCGGACTCCTCCAGCTGAGCCTCACTGATGCCCCCGTCATTCTCGGTCTCATCACCGGCGGTGCAGTCATCTTCTGGTTCAGCGGCGCCTCCATGCAGGCCGTCACCACGGGTGCCTATCGCGCCGTGGAGTTCATCAAGAAGAACCTCAACCTCGACAAGACCGAAGCCGACATCAACGACTCCAAGACCGTGGTGAAGATCTGCACCCGCTATGCACAGCAGGGTATGTGGAACATCTTCGCCGTTATCTTCTGCCTCACACTGGCCTTCGCGTTCTTCAACCCCAACTTCTTCGTGGCCTACCTGATTTCCATCGCCATCTTCGGATTGTTCCAAGCCATCTACATGGCCAACGCCGGCGGTGCGTGGGACAATGCCAAGAAAGTGGTGGAGGTTGACCTTCAGGAGAAGAACACCGACCTGCACGCAGCTACGGTCATCGGCGACACCGTCGGCGACCCGTACAAGGACACCTCCTCCGTGGCCATGAACCCCATCATCAAGTTCTCCACGCTGTTCGGAATGCTGGCCGTCGAAATCGCCGTCGCCATGAAGATGTCCGACAACGACTACACTCCGTACATCGGCCTCTTCTTCCTCATCATCGGCCTGCTGTTCGTGTACAGATCGTTCTATGGAATGAGAATCAAGAAATAGGGGATAGTTGTTAGTGAATAGGGGATAGGGTTTAGTTTTTAGAATTGGAGTTATGATACGGAGTTTTAAGGATTTGATTGTTTGGCAGAAAGCAATGGAAATGGCTTCAATGACCTATTCACTAACTAAAAATCTGCCTAAGGAGGAATTATTCTCTCTCACCAACCAAATGAGAAGAGCCGCTGTATCTATTCCATCAAATATTGCAGAAGGCTACGGAAGAAACTCCGCAAAAGAGTATCTTCAATTTCTTGCAATAGCCAAAGGTTCTCTTTGTGAATTAGAAACACAGTTTCTTTTATGTGTCCACATTAACTACATGACAGAGCAGGAAATTCAGCCTATTCTAGATTTACTGACAGAAATAGGTAAAATGCTTATGTCTATTATGAAAAAGATAAAAAACACCGCCGCCTAACCACCCCCTACTAATTACTAACCCCTAATTACTATACCCTAATTACTAACCCCTAATTACTAACCCCTAATTACTAACCCCTAACCCCTATTTACTATACCCTAAAAAATGGACAACAATATTAAAATCAAAATCGACGAGGTCCTGCAGGCGATTTCCCAGATCAACGACCTCAACCAACGAGTGGATATTTTAACCTACATGCAACAGCAGTCGGGCTTCATGCTATGGCAGCTGGAGGAGGACATCCACGTGGACCAAAACATGCGGAACATCTAATCCAAAAATCCCGGTGATTTTCATCGGGATTTTTTTTTTGCAGACGATTGCAATTTTAGAAACAAACCTACGTTATTCAACCACTATAATAAGTATTAACCCCTTAAATTTTATCGTTATGCAAGACAAAACCAAAATCGTCATCAGCGTCATCCTCGGTGTCTGCTTTGTGCTGGGCGCCATCGCTTGCGGCATCGCTTTCTATCAGGCGAAAGCCCCGACCAAAACCGTTTCCGTCGTCGGTCTCGCCGAGCGTGACTTCGTCTCCGACCTCATCGTATGGGATTTCAACTACAAGACCAAAGACATGAACCAAAAGGCCGCTTACGACCAGATCAAGAAAATGAACGAAACGGTGAAGGCGTACCTTATTTCCAAAGGCATTCCGGAAAATGAGATTCAGTTCAAGCGCACCCAGTGCGAAGAATCGTTCCGCTATGAGTATGACCAGCAGGCCCACCGCAGCTTCGATGTCTTCCAGGGCTACGAGATGACCCAGAGCGTGCGCATCGAGTCCAAAGATGTGGAAAAAGTGGAGAATCTCTACAATGACATTGCCGAACTCCTTGACGAGGGCATCAATGTGAACACATGGGGACCGAACTACTACTACACCAAGTTGGCCGACCTGAAAATCGAGATGTTGGCAGATGCCACGAAGGACGCCCGCAACCGCGCCGAAACCATCACCAAGAATGCCGGCTCCCATCTGGCAGGTTTGAAAGTGGCCAACATGGGCGTGTTCCAGATCACCGCACCCAACTCCAGCGACGAGGACTACTCATGGGGCGGCGCCTTCAACACTTCTTCCAAGAACAAACGCGCCAGTATCAACATGCGACTCACTTACTATGTGAAATAAACCCATTTTTCCAAAAAAAAGGCGGCTTTCATTAGGCCGCCTTTTTTGTTGTCCGGAAACAACAAAAAAGTAGTACCTTTGCCAACTTGATTTTTCAATCCAGCACTTTTTAATTTTTAACTGTAAATATTTTATTTTGAAAGAGTTAGAGGAATATTTCAAGAAGATATCCCTGAACAGGGAGCCTGCAAATCTGTATAATCCCATCTATTATACTTTGTCGCAGGGAGGGAAGCGTTTGCGTCCCCGTTTGGTGATGATGTCCACCCGTTTTTTCGGCGGTGACGAGGCGGCTGCCATCCATCCGGCCGCGGCCTTCGAGATGCTGCACAACTTCACCCTTATCCACGACGACATCATGGACAACGCGCCGATTCGCCGGGGACAGCCGACGGTGTACAAGCACTGGAACAGCAACATCGCCATCCTGTCCGGCGACGCCCTCGCCACGCTCGCCCTCAAGGAGATGCTCTACACCCCCACCCGCCCCGAAACCGTCATCGCCCTCACCGACCTGCTGTCGCAAACCTCCATCGAGATCTGCGAGGGCCAGCAGAAAGACCTCGACTTCGAGACGGCCGACGATGTCAGCATCGACGACTTCATCCAGATGATACAGTACAAGACTGCCGTGATGCTGGCCGGGTGCCTCAAAGCCGGCGCCCTCCTGTCGCACGCCTCCGAAGCCGACTGCGAGGCCATTTACCAGTACGGCATCTATCTCGGCCTCGCCTTCCAGCTGAAAGACGACCTCCTCGACGTCTATGGCGACACTGCCGTCTTCGGCAAACCCATCGGCGGCGACATCCGCGAAAACAAGAAAACCTATCTTTACCTCCGTGCCCTCCAGGATGCGGGCGAAGACGACAGGAAACAGCTCCTTCACTACTTTTCTTCTACCAATTTTGAGGATAAAGAGAAATTTGAAGCCGTGACAAAAATCTATCAAAAACTTGATATTCAAAAGAAAACGGAAGAAAAGATAGAGGAGTATGCCCACCTCGCTTTGGCAGAACTCGGCAAAATTTCGGCAGGGTCGGAAGCGGGACGGCAGGAATTCGCCAATCTTGCCAACGAATTGAGCAAACGCATAAAATAACCACAAAAAATAGCCCACCAAAGCGCCATGAACCCATTGAAAGAACAGCGTCGCATTATCATCATCGCTCTGATGGTTGTCCTGATGGGTGTTTATCTGGTGCGGCTTTTTTCCATGCAGATGATGGACCAAAAGTACAAGGATTTGGCCCGAAACAACGCCATTCGCGAGGTGGTGCAGCAACCTCCGCGTGGCCTTAGTTATGATCGCAACGTCTCCCTGCTGGTCTATAACGAGGCTGCCTATGACCTGATGGTGATTCCCCGCAATGTGCGGGATTTTGACACGGCGGATCTTTGTAACATTTTGGAAATCACGAAGGAAGACTTGATTCAAAGATTGGAAAAAGCACGGAAATACTCCCAGCTTCTTCCAAATATCTTTGCGCAACAAATTGGGAAAGAGGACTATGGCTATTTGCAGGAGAAACTGTACAAGTTTCCGGGTTTTTATGTGCAGCCCCGCACGCTCCGGGCCTACCCGGAACCCATTGCCGCCCATATCCTGGGGTACATTGGCGAGGTGGGCGAAAACCAGCTGAAGGAGGACAGTTACTATCAGATGGGGGACTATATCGGTATCAGCGGCATTGAAAAGGCTTACGAAGAGGAGCTTCGCGGTGTGAAGGGCAAGAAGATGGTGCTGGTGGACGTCCACAACCGCGAGCACGGTTCCTACCGCAATGGTGAGTTCGACGTGGCCGCGGTGCCCGGCAGCAACCTCTGGTGCACCATCGACATGCAGCTGCAACGCTACGGCGAACAGCTGATGGCCAACAAAAAGGGCAGCATCGTCGCCATTGAGCCGTCCACGGGCGAAATCCTGTGCATCGTGTCCACCCCTACCTACGACCCCAACCTCTTGGTGGGGAAGAACCGCAGCCGCAACTATGCCAAGTTGCTGATGGACACCGTGAATGTGCCGCTATACAACCGCGCCCTGAAGGCCATCTATCCGCCCGGCTCCACCTTCAAGCTGGCCAACGGCTTGATTGCCCAGCAGGAGGGGGTGATCAACCGCTACACCTACTATAGCTGCGGCGGCGGTTACAGCATCGGCAACCACGTCGTGAAGTGCCATGCGCACGCCGGCTCCGACCTCGTGGACGCCGTGCGCTGTTCCTGCAACGCGTACTTCTGCCGCGCTTTCTATAACACCGTTTCCAATTCAAAGTACAAGTCGGTGCGCGACGGCTACCAGGCTTGGAAGAACCACATCAACCAGCTCGGCATCGGCCAGAAGTTCAACACCGACCTGCCGTACGAGTCGAAAGGGGTGATTCCCACGGTGGAGGACCTCGACCGTGAGTACCGCGGGCACTGGCACGGCAACTCCATCGTTTCGATGGGTATCGGACAAGGGCAGGTGGCCTGCACGCCTCTCCAGATGGCCAATCTCATCGCCATCATCGCCAATAAAGGTTACTATTACAAACCTCACGTTGTCAAGGCGATCGGTTCGAAAGACAATCCCAACACACGCTACAGCCAACGGATCAACAGCGGCATCGAGCCCCAATATTTCGAGCCCATCATCGACGGGATGAAGTTGGTGATGACCTCGGGTACGGGCCGGTTCGCGCAGGTGGACAGCATTGTAATGGCGGGAAAGACCGGCACGGCCCAGAACCCGCACGGCCGCGACCATTCCGTTTTTGCCTGCTTCGGACCGGTGGACGACCCGCAAATCGCTGTCTTCGTGCTCGTTGAAAACGGCGGGTGGGGCGCGTCCGTGGCCGCTCCCATCGCCACCCTGATTGCCGAATATTACATCCGCAGGGAGGTCAAACGCACCGACCTTGAAAAACGGATGATGGAACTCAACACCCGATGAACGATGAACAATAACCAGCCGACAAAATTCAAAGGCGTTGATACCCAACTGATTATCTACTATGTTGCATTAGTGGTCATCGGTTGGCTCACCATCTATTCGTCGGCCTACGACTCGACGCAGCCGTTCCACCTCTTCGACCTCGCCCAGCCGTACGGCCGCCAGCTGATCTGGATCATCGCCGCCGCTGTGCTCGCTTTCATTGTCCTCGCCATTGACACCAAACTGATACAGACCTACGCCTATCTTGTGTATGCGGTGTTTATGCTGCTGATACTGTCCGTTGTATTCATCGGCACCGACATCAACGGTGCCAAGGCCTGGATCAAGATCGGCAGTTTCAGCATTCAACCCATTGAGTTTGCGAAATTTGCGACGGCGTTGGCCATCGCCAAGTTTTTCAGCAGCGCCAAAACCGACAAGGAGCGAAAGACTCAGTGGATCACCGCCTTTATCCTGATCGGCATCCCGGCTGTCATCGCTTTGTTGCAGAAGGATACCGGTTCCGCCCTCGTTTTTACCTCCTTCATCATCCTTTTCTACCGGGAAGGTTTCAACGGCTGGGTTCTCCTTGCAGGTATTTTTGCGATTATCCTTTTCGTCCTCACCATTGTCACCAACGAATTATATTCGGTAGCGTTTCTCACTGTTATATTGGTAGTTGCACTATATTTCTCCAAAGGTGACAAGATGAAGACTCTGCGAAATATTGGCATATATGCTGGATTTGTGTTGTTCGTTTTTGCCGTCAATTTCGCCTACAACGAAGTGCTTCAGTCGCACCAGCGGCAGCGTATCGACACCATTTTGGGCAAGAGTGTGGATCCCAAGGGGGCCGACTTCAACCTGAACCAGTCGAAGATCGCCATCGGGTCGGGCGGGTTCTTTGGCAAAGGGTACCTGCATGGAACGCAGACCAAGCTGAACTTTGTGCCGGAGCAGAGCACCGACTTCATCTTCTGCGGCATCGGCGAGGAGTGGGGCTTTGTCGGTTGCACCTTCCTTATCGCGCTGTATCTTGCCCTCATCATACGACTGATTCTATTGTCGGAGAAACAGCGGAATCCCTTCTCTCGGATTTACGGCTACTGTGTGGCCTCCATCATCTTTTTCCATTTGGCCATCAACGTCGGCATGACCATCGGGTTAGTGCCAATTATTGGCATACCCTTGCCGTTCATCAGCTACGGTGGCTCTTCGCTGTGGGGCTTCACTACGCTGCTGTTCATCTTCATCAAGCTGGATGATAACTAAGAAGGAAGTACTTTTCCGTTTTCAATTTTCAGTTTTTATGGTATATTTGCCACCGAATTTTAACCGGTACGATCTCCTACTTCCTACCTTGTACCTTATAAACTTGCAACTTTATAAATTTTTTTAATTATGGGCACAAAACCCGCGATAAAATCATGACACTGTAGGGCTGCCATACTATGACAGCCCTACATCTACGTTGGACGTTCCCTTTAATGCAGTACCATATGGGGGCATACAAATCAGGGGGCAGGAGGGGGCGCCAACCTAAAGGTCTGCGATTTTCCTACCGCACAAATCCTGCCCTAACGAGGCCTGCAGGCCTAACGGACTGCCGCCGTTGTGACGGTAGGCAGGGGATAACAGTACACACAATCTAATCTCGGAGACAACGCACAGAATTACCAGTGCTTTTAGCGTGTCTATCTCTAATCACAGCTACCCTGTCCTTTTGTATTGCAAGGTAATACACCATAGTGCTAGTAGCTTCATATGTACTCCAATATCTGGCTCTTGGTCCGCCACAGGTGGTGTTGGGCAATGCACTGAAGCCAGTGGCGTTGTTGCTGGATGGGTTATATCCCGGACAACAATCACCCGAAGCGACACTTCCCCAGCACACAGAATCTGCCAATGATTTAGCAATATTATCAGCATTTTCACCACACACATACTCACTTTGACTGCTTACATAATCCGTAAGCTGCCACCATTCGGCACTGCTCGGCACATGCCAGCCCGTGGGACAAATGCCCTGGACTCCACTCGGATTTTGAAAACTTGAAGCGGCACCATGCATCGTTGCCGGCCAATTGTATAAAAGACCAAGTTGGGCAACATTATTGACATCACCGTTCGGGTAGTAATAGTAGGGTTCCGTCAAACTTTGCCCACCATTATATGGAATCGGCGTGTTGTCTGCATATCTGGTGGCACGCATATTCTCCTTCATCCAGCACTGCGCACCAATCTGCACCGTGTTATAAACATTCCCTTCCACATCAGAAACTGTAGAGTGTCCACAAATAAATGCTTCGGGTGTCGTAAAAATGATCTGATTCCCGTATGCCGTACCTACCCGGTTGGTAGCATACGCACGCACATAATAGGTGGTGTTGTGACCCAATTCCGTCAAAGTGGAGCTAAAGGGTCCCGTGCCAACACCGTCAACAGTATGTCTATCGCCAACCGTTGGATTCGGAGAAGTGCTCCAACAAATTCCGCGGGCTGTGACAACTGCGCCGCCGTATGCTGTTACCTCTCCGCCACCGGTGGCTTCGAATATGGAATCAAATTGAGACACTTGAAACATATCGGAAACATCGGAAGTGATGACCGTAGGAGCAACTGCTGTTGCACTGTCAATGATGTCGCGCACACATCGGACGGAATAGAAGTTGTTTACGCCATCGTCGGAGCGTCCGACACCATCATAATTGTAAATCAGGTATCTGTTGTAAACGGCACTGTTTCCATTTTCGACCGCGCTCCAAAAATGAGCCTCATAGCCGAATAAAGTGTTGCTAGCCGCCTTGCCTGCCGGAAGTGCACTAAACCCAGAAGCATTGCGTTCGCTGGCCGACAAGTCACCTGCTGCATTGGCAACCGAGGACGATATCCAGCCGGCATTATCCGAAAGTTGCGCGGCAACACTTCCTCGCAATCCAACACTGTCCGCCTCGTCCTGGCTTAGGCCGACAACCCTCTCCATCTGTTTCCATTCTCCATCATTTGGAACATGCCAGCCCATGGGACAAATTCCCTGAATACGATTTGACGTGTCTGAGGTGGTGCGTGTCACGGCGGCACTGCTGTACAAAAGTCCGTACGTTTCTTTGTTCGCAGCATTGTTATTAGGATATTGCCAATGGGTGGTCTGTCCCTGTGAAAGATCAGTGCCGTTTGCGAACTTGGTGGTCTTCATGTTTTCTTTTGTCCAGCACTGCGTGCCAATCTGGACGGTGTTATAGCTATTTTCATCGATATCGGAAATAACGGAAGTCCCACAGTTAAAGGGAGTTGAAAAGACCCGTTGTTCCCCATAAACCGTACCCAAGCTGTTGGTAGCGTATGCGCGGACATAATAGGTGGTGCTGCTTAACAATCCCGTAAGGTGACTCGTAAAATCTCCAAGCCCGGCGCCATCAACAGTATGGTTGTCAGCAATAGTAGGATATTGCGATGTGCTCCAGCACACGCCACGCGCCGTCACCGCAGAATCGCCCTCGGCAGACACACGTCCTCCACAAGTGGCCGAATTGAATACAATCTCTGTGACGGAATCCGTCATTATGGTGGGTATGACATAGACCAACACACTCAACTCCTCTCCGTATGCCGTTCCCGAACTATTGGTAGCGTAGGTCCGTACATAATATGTACGACCCGATTCAAGGCCCACAACAGTATCTGTAAAGACACCATATCCGTTTCCATTCTCTGTATGCCCGTCAAGGACAGTAGGATTCGGGGAAGTGCCATAGCAAATACCCCGCACACTGACCTCTTCACAAATCCCATGCTGCACTTCGCCTCTGACCATCATCCCAACTCCGGCGCAATTTTCAACTGACAAAGTGGTAACAGCCGGAAGTGGCTCCGCCAAAGTCGTCACAGCATATTCTTCCCCGTACGCCGTACCCACATTATTGGTGGCATAGGCCCGCACATAATAAGTTGTACTACAGTCCAACCCCGTTACATTGCACACAAAACTTCCGGTTCCCGTTCCAGCAGCAATGCAATTGTCAGCAAGGGTTGGATTCCCCGTGGCATTCCAGCATATGCCGCGTGAAACGGTACCAGCACAATTGGCCGCCAGAACATTTCCACCGGAAGTAAATGAGGTTTGCTCCACATTCGTGGACTGAGCGGTATTCACATACGGCACGTCACTCCGTGTTCTGAAAGCAATCATTTGTCCATACGCCGTACCCACATTATTGGTGACATAAGCCCGCACATAATAGGTTGTGTTGGGGTTGAGCCCCGTCAGGTTGGATGAGAACGCGCCCAAGCCGCTGCCATCCGTAGTGTGCGCGGTATTCAGTGTCGGGACAGAACCGGCCGTCCAGCACACCCCTCGGGCTGTGATTTCCGAATGTCCATCTTCTATCACATTTCCTCCGCAAACGGCTGTAGTGGAAGTGATTTGAGTTGCCGCGGAGTCTGTAACAACGGCACCGAGGGTGGGAATGGTGGGAATAATGATGTCCACCGATATGGGTTCCGCAGGATAGGTCTCTTCATCCCGGACGCATCGCACCGAAAACCTCATATGCGGCCACGAAATGTCCCTTACTATCGTATGGGCATTATTCCAAATGGAACGGTACCAATATCCTGTTGTACCCCCGACGGTGATGGTGGATGCTGTCCAAAAGAAGGTGCATTCGCCAAACCAGGATGCCATTTGATCGTCTGAAACTCCCGCTGGCCGGGCACTAAAACCCGTCACATTTCGGTAGGGGGCACCCATATTACCCGGTGCATACAAGACATCGGAAGGAAGCCACCCCAATGTGTCACACAATGTGATTGCCATATTGGAACGAAAACCACTGTCATTGACTTCAACGGGATCCATTCCGGCAAAGACCTCCAACTGCTTCCACTCCCTATCGCTTGGCAAGTGCCAGCCATCGGGGCATATTCCTTGCACACCTGAAGGAACCGCATTGGAACTGGCCGCCCCATTCATCATCGCGTTCCAGTTATAAAGCAATCCATACGAGGCAACGAGTGACATATCATTTGTTGTACCAGGATTGCTATACGGGTGATCGGGATATGCATAGTCGTCAATGAGCACGCCCATTGAAGTATGCGTGGTGCGGAGATTCTCCCTCATCCAACATTGGTTACCCATCACCACTGTCGAATAGGCATTTCCGTCATAGTCGAAAAGTGTCTGACATTGAATAGAAACCGCATCAAAATGGAGAACGATTGTCTCCACTCCCTGCAATTCCCGTGTCTGATGAGCGCTCTCTCGCATAGTGTCGTTGAGCGTGGAAAACCCCACATATTCCATCTGATCTCCAATGCTCACCGGACGTGCGATGTCGCTTTTCAAATGAAAACGGCCTTTTTCCACGCTTCCAATGTAAGAAATGGAATTGCCATTCCCATTTCCACTGTTCAACATTTTGATCGTTGCCGAATTCTTATTTGTGTGTGCAGTAAGAAAATAGGGTTGTGCCTTTGTTAACGACACCTTGAACAAATGGGTTCCCGGAGACAAATTAATGCTTAACGAAGAAACCAACTTTCCTCCAACATCAAATATCTGTAGATTAACCTGTTCGGTTTCAGACAAGGAGAGTGAAATTTGTGTCCTGCCATCAAAAGGATTCGGTACATTCTGTAACAAAACAAACTGTTTTTCCTCCGTAAAATTTTCTATTCCAATATCATCTTGAATCCGCAGAACCGTATCCGGATAGTATAATGTTTCATTCCAACCCTGAGTATGGTCAACCACTTTGATACTATCTAATTTAACATATTGATTTACAGCATCTCGTCCTACAAAAGTCAATTCTACAGTTTGTGAAAATCCCATGGTGGCAATAACGACCGACAAAATAAATGAAAGGATTTTTTTCATAATAATTCCGTTGAAAATAAACGTTGCAAACGTACTATTTTTTTATGAAATAGCACAATATACTGCCATTTTTCTTGACGAATAAACCAAACTGATATGCGAAAAATCTTGACGTATGCACTGCGGATGCGATTCTTGTGTGACTGGGTAATAACGTGAAAAATAATATTAGGTGGGCGATGTCTCTCGGTTTTTCTGGCTAGGGTGCATTATCCTGTAGTAGAGACGCAAAATTTTGCGTCTCTACTACAGGTTGCATGATGACGGTTCATGGAGGCGCGTTTCACTGCATCTCGAAAGTTTTTACTACCTTTGCCGCCCAATCGCATTTTCAAATTCCATCGCTATGGTTGTCTTCTATCATCCCGACCTTTCCGATTCCGTCATCAAACTCAGCGCGGAGGAGTCGCGCCATTGTGTGAAGGCCCTGCGCCACCGAGAGGGCGACATCGTGGAAATCACCGACGGCACGGGTCGGATGGCAAAAGGGGAAATCGCCGTCGCGTCGCCGTCCGACTGTCTGGTGAACATCTTGGAGGTGAAAGAGACGGAACCGCGCCGGCTGAAACTGCACATCGCCGTCGCCCCCACCAAAAACAGTGACCGCATCGAGTGGTTCGTCGAAAAGTCGGTGGAAATCGGTATCGAGCGCATCTCCTTCATCATCTGCGACCATTCCGAACGCCCCAAAATCGACCTGGACCGGCTTCACCGCATCGCTATCGCCGCCCTCAAGCAGTCGCAAACCACCCTCATCCCCGAAATGAAACTGCTTTCTTTTTCGGAATTTATTGAAAAGCAAAAAGATAGTCCCGCCACAAAGTATATTGCGTGGTGCGATGACGAAAACACGGCGCAGTTTGTCAACGAGCCTGTCCGTGTGGGCGAAATCCTTCTGCTCATCGGTCCGGAGGGCGACTTCAGCGAGAATGAAATCGCTGTTTGTAAATCTTTAAATTTCAAAGAAATAAAATTGGGAAACCGTCGTTTAAGAACGGAAACAGCGGCATTATACGGTTGCGTGGCCGTCGCCGCAATGAACGAGATGTAACATATCGAAAAAATAACTACCTTTGTCCCCGTTTGGCGCAAATCTTAACCACTCCATTTTCAGCGAATTATAATAACTAAAAACCATATATTGTGAAAAAGACTCCCATTGATCCGGAACTTGTCAACAAAGTTTTAGCCGACAACGGCATCAAGGAGGTAGGCAAGGCCTCCATCAGAGAAATCAAGCGACTCATCAACGACATCGAAAACGCATCGGGCATCAAGTTCGTCCGTATGGAGATGGGCATCCCCGGCATTCCCGCCTGCAAAGTGGGCGTGGAAGCGCAAATCAAAGCCCTGCAGGACGGCATCGCCACCATCTACCCCGACCTCGACGGCACTCCGGAACTGAAAAAGGAGTCCTCCCGCTTCATCAAGAATTTCATTGATTTGGACATCTCGCCCGAGTCCTGCTTCCCGACCGTCGGTTCCATGATGGCCGGCTTGATCAGCTTCATGACCCTCGCCCGCCGCGAGAAACAGAAGGACACCACCCTCTTCATCGACCCGGGCTTCCCCGTCCAGAAGAACCAGCATAAAATCCTCGGACTCAAGTACGAAACCTTCGACGTTTACGACTTCCGCGGTGACAAACTGCGCGAAAAACTTGAAAGCTACCTCTCCAAGGGCAACATCCACTCCATCATCTACTCGAACCCGAACAACCCGTCATGGATCTGCTTCACCGACGAGGAACTGCGCACCATCGGCGAACTGGCCACCAAATACGATGTTTGCGTGATTGAAGACCTCGCCTATTTCGGCATGGACTTCCGCCGCGACATCTCCAAACCCGGCGTGCCGCCGTTCCAGCCCACCGTTGGTAAATACACCGACAACTACGCATTGATGATCTCCGGTTCCAAAGCGTTCAGCTACGCCGGTGAGCGTATCGCCGTGCTCGCCATCTCCGACAAGTTCGGCGCCCGCGAGTTCCCGGACCTCATCCCCTACTTCGGCAATCCGTGCCTGCGCCGCGCCATGATCAACGGCGCCGTCTATGCCGTCAGCTCCGGCACCTCCCACTCCGCACAGTACGCCCTCGCCGCCATCTTCAAAGCCTGCAACGACGGCACTTACAACTACTTGGACGATGTGCGCGAGTATGCCGAGAAGGCCCACATCATGAAGAAAATCTTCACCGACAACGGATTCAAGATCGTTTACGACCACGACGGCGAAGAGGAGCTGGCCGACGGTTTCTACTTCACCCTCGCTTACCCGGGACTCAGCGGCGAAGAACTGTTGCACGAACTGCTGAACTACGGCATCAGCGCCATCTCGCTGGCCTCCTGCAACAGCACCCGCACCGAAGGTCTCCGCGCCTGCGTCTCCCTCGTCAACCGCAGCCAGTTCCCCGACCTCGAGGAACGCGCCAAATGTTTCTACGAGAACCATAAATAATTGTAGAAGGTAAAAGGTAGAAGGTATAATGTATTAGGTATGAGGAATTTGTGGTTGCTATTTGTTGTTGTTCTTGCATTTACCGTTTTTGCGGGATGCGGAAGAAACAACGCGCGCAACCTCGAAAACGCCCCTCACTGGTTCTCCTCCTACAAGGATTTTGAACAAAAAGATTATTACAACTATCTGCAAGAGAAAATCACGTCCTTGGATAGTAACGATGTGATTTTTTATGATGCTGTCCTTCAGTATTATAAGGAAACAGGCGAGCCCATCTGGACAGCCAACGGCTGGCAGGAAAACCTGATCGATTCCGTGATGGAAATCTTTGCCCATGCGGAGCAGCAAGGCATCCAGCCCTCCTTCTTCTCTTACGAAATTCTTTCAGATAAAATACAGAATGTCAAATCGTTGGAGATTGACGGTGCAGAAGCGCTTTATGACTCGCTCAGCCGGTTCGAGTTGTTGCTCACCCACTCGTACCTGACCTACGCCAAATCGATGGCCTACGGAGCCACCGACCCCGTGGTGGTCAACGGAGGCAAGTGGCTCTTCAAACCCGACTCCATACCCGACGATTTCGCCCTTACGGCACTTCGCTCCTGCGGTGATGCAAGCACATTCCTCAGTGGATTAGTTCCTTGCGATTCCGACTATGTGGCTTTACAGCGGGAACTCTGCAAATATTTGGCACTGAAAGACACCGTTTTCCCGACCATCCCCGTAATCGAGGCCGACTCGGGGCGAGTGGTGAAAAATGTCCACCTCATCGGGGAGCGGCTGCGGATGACGGGCGAGCTGCCGGAAAGCTACGTCGCTTCCGACACGCTGGGGAAGGAGCTGATGCCGGCTATCAACCTGTTCCGTGAGAACCACGCCATCCCCCGCAGCAAAAAGCTGGATGAGGAGACCATCAAGGAGCTGAACCGGCAACCGAGCTACTACATCAATAAACTGTCGGCCAATCTTGAACGATATCGGTGGCGTGCGACGCAGAACAAAGGGAACTCCTTCATTGCCGTAAACACGGCGGACTTCACCCTGCAAGTACACCACGGCGACTCCATCGTGCGGATGCGCGTCTGCTGCGGAAAATCGCTGCCGCCGAAGGATACCACCCGCGTCCATGGCGTACTCCGAAGCCAGAAAACCGAGTCGCCGATGCTACGGAGCGAAATCAACTTTATCGTTCTCAACCCGATATGGAGCATCCCCGCCAGCATCCTCAAGGACGAGTACTATTACAAGTTTGTGAAGAGCAATACCGCCGTTGTCAAAAAAGAAAAACTGCACATTATTGATTTGCGGACAAAGAAAGAGGTTGCACCGGAAAGCATTGATTGGAAGAAGGTTAACCGAAGAAACATTCCATATCAGGTATTTCAGGAATCCGGGAAATTCAACGCCCTCGGCCTGGTGAAGTTCAATTTCCCGAACACCGAGTCGGTTTATCTGCACGACACCAACAACAAGAGCGCATTCAAGCGCCGGGTGCGGACTTTGAGCCACGGCTGCGTCCGCGTGGAGAAGCCCATTGAACTTGCCACGCAGCTGCTTACCATCAACGGGTACGACTCCACCCGCATGGAGCAGGTGATGATCACCCTCGGTTTCGAACCCACCACGGAGGAAGGGGAGGAGTATCTGGAAAAGATGCAGGAAAAAGAGGCGGAATATTTCAGCAAACTGAAGCCGGAAGACACCGTTTTCTACCGTCCGATACGTCCTACCACACTGATGTTGAAGACGAAAATGCCGGTTTACATTGAATATTACACCTGTTTCCTCGGGGAAAACGGGCACGTGCAGTACCGTCCCGACTGCTATCGGAAAGAGAACAACATTCTTTTTAACGTAAGATAATCATGCTGAAGGGAAAGAGAATCTGTGTTGTCCTGCCCGCTTACAAGGCGGAGGGCACACTTGAGGCCACCTATCGGGAGATTCCTTTCGGCATTGTGGATGAGGTGGTCTTGGTGGACGACTGTTCTCCCGACGGCACGATTGAAATTGCGAAGAAACTTGGCATCCAGCATGTTATCCGTCATGAGGAGAACCGTGGCTACGGCGGAAACCAGAAAAGTTGCTACGACAAGGCGCTATCGTTGGGTGCCGACATTGTGGTGATGCTGCACCCCGACTACCAGTACGACCCGCGCCTCATTGAGTCGATGTGCTACCTGATTGCCAACGGGGTCTATCCCGTGGTACTCGGCTCCCGAATCCTGGGAAAAGGAGCATTGAAAGGCGGTATGCCGAAATACAAATACTTCTTTAACAGATTTTTGACTGCTTTCCAAAACTTTGTAATGAACCAAAAATTGGCAGAGTACCACACGGGATACCGTGCCTTTTCACGGGAGGTTTTGGAGGCGATTGACTACCACGCCAACTCCGATGATTTTGTTTTTGACAACCAGATGCTGGCGCAGATTTTCTATGCCGGCTTCGAGGTGGCTGAAATCACCTGTCCCACGAAGTATTTTCCGGAAGCCTCCTCCATCAACTTCCGCCGCAGTGTGAAATACGGGATGGGGGTTATCCGCACCTCCCTCAGCTACCGGTTTCAGAAGTGGCACTTGGGAAGGGGAAATTGGTTGAAAGTCAAATAATCCTATGAAAATCAAGCTTTTATATATCGGAAAGGAAGATTCTGCGGAGTTGAGTCCGGCGGTGCAGAACTATGTGAACAAGATTAAGTTTTACGTTCCGTTTGAGGTGGAGGCGATTCCGTACCTGAAGAACACCAAGTTGGCTGTGGAGGAGCAGAAGAAACAGGAGGGGCTTCTCTTTCTGAAAAAGATTGAAGGCAGCGACTTCGTGGTTTTGTTGGACGAGCACGGCAAGGAGATGACGTCGGTGGCGTTTTCGCAGTTTTTGCAGCAGCAGATGGTGCGGGGCACGAAGCGGCTGGTTTTCCTGATCGGCGGTGCGTACGGGTTCTCCGAAAGTGTTTATGAACGTGGAAATTACAAAATATCACTGTCGCAGATGACGTTTCCCCACATCCTCACCCGCCTCATCTTCAGCGAGCAGCTCTACCGCGCGATGACCATCCTGAAAGGCGAGCCGTACCACCATGTGTAAAAGAAGAAAATTGTTTCATTACCGTAAGGCTTTTTGTCCTACTTTTGCAAATCTAATTAAAACCCTATGATAAAAAAATTATTCCTTGCAGTATGGCTGCTGATGGCGGGAAATGCTATGGCACAGACGCCCTGATTTTACCTCAACCTTAGCGTTAACGACTCCACACTGGGGTATTTACCCGACCTCAGTGGATGGCATTCTGCCAGCAATTTTGGAATTGGGGATGTGTATATCGGTTATTTTCAAGAACGTTATATAGCAGCACACCCCTATCCCAACGCACGATTTGTGAATTGGAACTACTATGGTGACTCAACGGGAGTCATAACTGATTTGCTTCATCACACTTACATTGGGCTGGACTATGAAGGACACGTGCCCACGTGCGATACGCTGTCCATAGATGCAGTGTTCGCACCCGTGCGCGACGGCGACACACTGCAATATGTTAGCGGGACACAAATTTCCCGAATATGGGACAACACCTCTGACACGGCCACTTTCTACCGTTGGGGTGCGAAGTTCGACCCCAGCGTATTGAATGGCGTGACAGAAATACCGCAAGTGGAAGCCTGTCTGGAACCTGACTTCGACGGTACAGTTAGCATCCCCTGTACATATACCATCGAATTGTGGCAAGGCGGAGACGAAAGTCCACAGAATAGGATCCATACGCAGAACTATATCGTACCCGGCGAAAGTGCCCAATGGAGACTTATCCGTTTCAATAATCCTGTACCCATCGACAGCACACAACCCCTATGGGTAATCTTGAGTTGCACGATGACCCTATCGTATCAGACTTTGTCGATTTGTGGAACAGGTTATTGCGGCAACCCCAACAGCAATTACATCTGGACTCCGGAGACAGGGTGGACACACTTCAACACATTTCACCCATGGTACGCTCCGAATTCCGATTACCACAACATTTCGTGGGCCATCCGGGCCTACACCGCCATACCCACGGGACGCAACGTTCAAACTGGAGTACATGGCATTGATGCCCTTCCTCTCGGAAACGACCATGTCATCGGTGGAGGGGTCTATGAGGTGGGTACTGACGTTACGCTTACTGCCGTGCCCGACAGCGGCCATTGCTTCTCGTACTGGGAATGGAACACACTTGACGACCCAGACAACCACTATCGGGCTTATGAAAATCCTGTGACGTTCACGGCCAACAGCAATGTCTATTATGTCGCCAACTTTTCCGACCAGGCGTATTTTCAGTATAATAGCTACCCCGACGGTTATGGTTCCGTACATGGTGCTTACTTCGCCACTGTGGGCAGTGAGGTAACCATCACCGCCGAACCGGCCAGCGGATGCTACTTCACCCATTGGGAATGGTATTACAAATGTAACCCATCTGCCGTGTACCAGGCCACCGAAAATCCCCTTACTTTCACGGTTGAAAGTGATGTTATATATACTGCATACTTCGAAGCCAATAGCACTGCCACCCAACTGACGGTGCGTTCCAACAACAATGCATGGGGCACGGTCAGTGGCAGCGGCACCTATTGGACTGGTGAAACTGCCGAACTGAGAGCCACACCAAACAATGGTTATCACTTTCTGTATTGGAAATACGATGGTGTCGATGAATATGATTTTCAGGATAATCCATTCTACATCACCATATATCCTGGTTTGAGTTCCAGCTACACGTTGACTGGCTATTTTGCCCCGAATTCCGGTATCGACGAGAGTGCCATTGATGATATAACTGTCTATTCGCATGACGGTTGCATCATTGTTGAAGGTGCTGAAGGGGAAGCGGTATCCGTATATGACATGACGGGGCACAACGTTCCCAACAAGGCATTGTCGGAGGGCGTTTATATGGTAAAGGTCGGTAAGCGCGCCCCACGGAAGGTAGTGGTGACAAGGTAGCAGATTGTCAAGGGACGCTCCCGAGCCATAGCACCATGTATGAGTCCTTTCCCTCATTTCTCCCACCGGGATTCCGCACCATTCCGCTGTCCGTCAGGGCAGCGGAATCTTCTCCATTTTATGGTTCTGCCTTCGACTATACCATCCTCCCTTCCGCGGCATCATCTGTGGTTTGTTTCCGTACCCGCCGCCCGTGCCGCGGGCGGGCGCACAGGCCATCGCCTACCCCAGATTGCATCCGCTGCGCGGACTTATCTGGGGTTAATAAGATGTCGTCCCTTCGGGACGAGTGCTGAAAATCAACATTCTCGGAAATATGGTGTAGTGCCGAAGTCGCAAGCCGCCTTGCAATTGTCGGTTGTTAAACAATTGCCTGGATCAATCCTTTCCCCCGTCTTTCCCCCTCCGTACCGAATGGCGAAATTTGAACATGGCAAGGTTTAGTTCAAAAGATGTCTCAGTGCTCTGTTTCGGTAGCACGTCAGTGACAAGATCCTCTATCAGCTGGCCGCCACGATGCAGCAGCTCTTTTTGTATAACGGTACCTTCCTCTTGCTGAGGAAGTTCCACCATCACCCGTGACAATTCCCTCAATTTGGCATATACCTCCACAATGGCAATGGTAGTATCCACAGCCTTCGAACTTTTCAGAATCGTCGCCAACATATAGAGCCCTCTTTCGGTGAAAGCGCGTGGAAGAACAGAAGAGTGCTTTTGTTTTTCGAACCGGTCAAAATTTTTGACCAGTTCACCTCTCTCCTGCTCATCCAATGTCCAAATGTAACCTTCAGGGAACTTTTTCGGATTGTTTCGAACAGCTTGATTAATTTCCTTGGTTTCTACACCGTACAATTCAGCGACATCGCAGTCCAGAATCACCTGCTGGTTACGCAGGGTGATCATTTTTTCTTCAACTCTAAGAATTAAATCGTTTTCCATAATTGCAAATTTTAATGAAATTTTCTTGTTTGCAAAGATACAACAACAATACCCCTTTTGTCAAGGTGTTTTTGAAAATATTTCATTGAAAATCATAAAAATAAAAAATTACATAGTTTCAATAAAAAGTAACAGTGTTTTGACAAAAAAATATAAGATTTGTAAAAAAATAGGTTTTCGGGATTTGAAGTGATTATGCCAAATCAAGGTGATGAGGTCGGTATTTTTCGGAGAAAATCGGGTGCGACGACCTTATTTGGGGCTAATAAAATATCACCTCTCCGAGGTGAGTGCAAATAAAACAATACTTTCAGAAATACGGCTCGACTCCGAAGTCGCACATCGCCTTGCAATTTTTGCAGTAAAAAATGGACGTTTCAAGCGTGAAGAGTATCAATAATTTTCTTACTTTTGCACGCCTAAAATGGACAAATCTTTTTACTATGCAAATATCACATATTGAACACCTTGGCATCGCCGTGAAGAGTTTGGCGGATGCAATTCCCTATTACGAAAACATCCTTGGCGTGAAGTGCTACGCTACGGAAGAGGTCGTCGACCAGAAGGTGAAGACCGCCTTCTTCATGGTGGGACAGACCAAAATCGAGCTTTTGGAGCCTACCTGCCCCGAAAGCACCATCGCCTCCTTCATCGAGAAGCGCGGTGAGGGCATCCACCACGTGGCTTTCTGCGTGGACAATGCCGCCAACGCACTGAAGGAAGTGGAAGAGAAGGGCGTGCGCCTCATCGACAAGACCCCCCGCCCGGGCGCGGAAGGCCTCATGATCGGCTTCCTCCACCCGAAAAGCACCGGCGGCGTGCTGACCGAGTTCTGCGAGAACCCCAACAAATAGAATAATTATCAAATTGTATAATACTTTATGAACAGTCTTATCTTGTCCGGCTTGCTGAAATTGGAGGCAGGCAGTGGATTCATGCACAGCCTCATCGGCGGCATCCAGCAGTTCTGGAGCTACACGGGTTTCTCCAACGCCGAATTGGGCAACATCATCATGATTGCCATCGGTGCGTTCTTCATCGCCCTGGCCATTTTGAAAGAGTACGAACCGATGCTGTTGATCCCTATCGGCTTCGGTATCATCGTCGGTAACATCCCGTTCACCGACGGTTTGCAGGTGGGTGTCTATGAGAACGGCGCCGTGCTCAACTACCTGTATTTCGGCGTGTTGAAGGGGTTCTATCCCCCGCTCATCTTCCTGGGTATCGGTGCTATGACCGACTTCTCCGCCCTGATTTCCAACCCGAAGCTGATCCTCATCGGTGCGGCGGCGCAGTTCGGTATCTTCGGTGCCTACATCATCGCTCTGCACCTCGGTTTCACCCCGATGGAGGCTGGCGCTATCGGTATCATCGGCGGCGCCGACGGCCCGACGGCCATCTTCATCTCCTCGAAACTCGCCCCGAGCCTCATGGGTGCCATCGCCATCTCGGCTTACTCCTACATGGCGCTGGTGCCGGTGATCCAGCCGCCCATCATGCGCTGGCTCACCAACGACAAGGAACGCCGCATCCGCATGCGCCCGCCCCGCGTCGTCACCCACAGAGAGAAGGTGCTCTTCCCCATCCTCTGTATCCTCCTCACCGCTTTCATCGTTCCGACGGGTCTGCCCCTCCTGGGTATGCTTTTCTTCGGTAACCTGCTGAAAGAAAGCGGCGTGACCAAGCGTTTGGCCAACACCGCTTCCAACGCCCTCATCGACATCGTCACCATCCTCATCGGCTTGACCGTGGGTTGCTCCACACAGGCATCCACCTTCCTGAACTACAAGTCGGTGCTGATTTTCTTCCTCGGTGCCGTCTCGTTCGTCATCGCTACGGCCACGGGCGTTTTGTTCGTCAAACTGTTCAACGTTTTCCTCAAGGAAGGCAACAAGATCAACCCGCTCATCGGTAACTCCGGCGTGTCTGCCGTGCCCGACAGCGCGCGTGTTTCCAACGTGGAAGGTTTGAAATACGACAAGACCAACTACCTCCTGATGCACGCCATGGGTCCCAACGTGGCCGGCGTTATCGGTAGCGCCGTCGCCGCCGGTGTACTCCTGAGCTTCTTGTATTAAGAAACCCTGTAGAGACGCAAAATTTTGCGTCTCTACAATGAGATGTTTTTCGTCTCTACAAATTACAATAAAGATGCGTCTCTGCATATTTACGCATCCACAACAAATGAAACCATATCGAGACGCGCGTTTTGTGCGTCTCTTTTAAAATAAAAACAGACATGAAAAATCCTGTGCGTTACACCATCACATCCGCGCTGCCGTATGCCAACGGCCCCGTCCATATCGGCCACCTTGCCGGCGTTTACATCCCTGCCGACATCTACGCCCGCTACCTCCGCAACAACGGCAAAGAGGTGCTGTTCCTCGGCGGCTCTGACGAGCACGGCGTGCCCATCACCCTCAAAGCCCGCAAGGAAGGCGTAACCCCGCAGGATATTGTGGATCGCTACCACAACATCATCAAGCAGTCGTTCAAGGAGTTG
Source organism: Bacteroidales bacterium (assembly GCA_016285085.1). Classification (GTDB taxonomy): domain Bacteria; phylum Bacteroidota; class Bacteroidia; order Bacteroidales; family WCHB1-69; genus UBA1756. The sequence goes on along the minus strand of JAEEQA010000001.1, from coordinate 49,849 downwards.
GGAATTTCGTTCGACATCTATTCCCGCACTTCCAACCCCACCCACCACGAAACGGCCGCCGCCTACTTCACCAAGCTCTATAATGAAGGAAAACTGGTGGAACAGACCTCCCAGCAATACTATGACGAGGAGGCGAAACAGTTCCTTGCCGACCGCTACATCACGGGCGAGTGCCCCCACTGCCACAACGAGAAGGCGTACGGCGACCAGTGCGAGGCGTGCGGCGCCACCCTGAACGCCACCGACCTCATCAACCCGAAATCCACCCTCAGCGGCAACCCGCCGGTGATGAAGGAGACAAAACACTGGTATCTTCCTCTGAATGAGTACGAACCGTGGCTGAAAGAGTGGATTCTGAACGGGCACAAGGACGATTGGAAAGTGAATGTGTACGGTCAGTGCAAGTCGTGGATTGAGGCGGGACTGCATCCCCGCGCCGTCACCCGCGACCTTTCGTGGGGCGTGAAAGTGCCGCTCCCCGAAGCCGAGGGCAAGGTGCTGTACGTCTGGTTCGACGCACCCATCGGTTACATCTCCGCCACCAAGGAGTGGACCGCCGCACAGGGCCGCACCGATTGGGAAAAATGGTGGAAAGATCCTGACACCCAGTTGGTTCATTTTATAGGAAAAGATAATATCGTGTTCCACTGCATCATCTTCCCCTGCATGCTGAAAGCGGAAGGCAGTTACATTCTCCCTGAAAACGTGCCCGCCAACGAGTTCTTGAACCTTGAAGGGGACAAGATTTCCACTTCACGCAACTGGGCCGTCTGGCTGCACGAGTACCTTCAGGACTTCCCCGGCAAGCAGGACACCCTCCGCTACATGCTCACCTCCATCGCGCCGGAAACCAAGGATTCCGACTTCACATGGAGCGATTTCCAGGCCAAGAACAACAACGAGCTGCTGGCCATCTTCGGCAACCTCGTCAACCGCACGATTGTACTGACACACAAGTACTACGGCGGCATCATTCCCGAAATGGGACCGGTTACCGACCTTGAGAAAGAGGTGATGGCGAAGGTGGCGGAATTCCCGCAGCGCATCGGCGAAAGCATCGAAAAATACCGTTTCCGCGAGGCACAGGCCGAACTGATGAACCTCGCCCGCCTCGGCAACAAGTACCTCACCGAAACCGAGCCGTGGAAGAAGCAGAAGGAGGATCCCGAATATGTGAAGACGATTCTGCACCTCTCGCTCCAGATTTGCGCCAGCTTGTCGGTACTTTGCGAACCGTTCCTTCCTTTCTCTGCCGAAAAATTGCAGAAAATGTTAAACCTCAACAACAAGAACTGGAACGACGGCGGTCGCACCGACCTGCTCAAAGCCGGTGACAAAGTCAATGAGGCGGAACTGCTGTTCGTGAAGGTAGAGGACGACGCCATCGCCGCACAGGTGAAGAAACTGGAGGATGCAAAGAAGGCCAACCAGCTGGCCAACGCGCCTGCCACACCCGCCAAGGAGGACATCACCTACGACGATTTCCAGAAAATGGACCTCCGTGTCGTCACCGTCTTGGAGGCTGAACGCGTGCCGAAGACCAAGAAGTTGCTGAAGCTCAAGGTCAACACAGGCGTGGACACCCGCGAAATCGTGTCCGGCATCGCCGAATACTACGAACCCGAAACCCTCGTGGGCAAGCAGGTGCTGATGCTCATCAACCTCGCGCCCAAGGAGATCAAAGGGGTGAAGTCGCACGGCATGGTGCTGATGGCCGCCAACGCCGACGGCAGTCTCTCGCTGATGCAGCCGGCAAAGAACATCAATGCCGGTAGTACCGTCCAGTAAGCTGCCGTGGCTGGAATCTACGTCCATATCCCTTTCTGCAAACAAAAGTGCATCTACTGCAGCTTTTACTCCGTGGCCTCCCAAAAGGAGAAAGCGGCTTATTGGGATGCGCTCTGCCAAGAAATGGCATTGACACAGGATTTTCTTCCAGTAAAAAATATTGATACACTGTATTTTGGCGGAGGAACGCCCTCGCTTTGCACTCCCGAAGAATTGGACAGAATCCTCCAAGAACTTCAAAAATACTATCATTTCAAGGATGGTTTTGAGTTCACGATGGAGGCCAATCCGGAGCAGCTGACGCCAGAGTACCTCCGAAGTCTCCGTGAATTGGGCATTAACCGGTTGAGCATCGGGGTACAATCCTTCAACGATGAAATCCTGCGCTTGCTCAATCGTCGGCACAGCGCCGCCGAAGCCGTCACCGCGGTGCAAAATGCGGCCGAAGCCGGCTTTACGAACCTCTCGATCGACCTCATCTACGACATCGCCTTCCGTACGAAAGCAATCTGGGAAAGCGACTTACGCACGGCACTGTCATTACCAATCTGCCATTTATCGGCATATTCTCTCACCGTGGAGGAGAACACGATCCTGGCGCGGCAGGTGGCGGGAGGAAAGCCATTTGTGCCGGACGAGTGCGACACGGAACGGGACTACAACCTGCTGTTGGAACTGACGGAGGCGGCTGGTTTTGAGCAGTACGAGATTTCGAACTATGCCAAAGGCTGCATGGTTTCACGGCACAACTATGCGTACTGGACCCGCACGCCCTACCTCGGGTTGGGGGCGTCCGCCCACTCCTACCGCGGGAATGTCCGCCGGTGGAACGTGGCCAATCTGCGCCAGTACATTGACGGGATGTTGCGGGGCGAGCCGATGAGGGAGTCCGAAACACTCGACACCGACACGCAGTACAACGAAATGGTGCTCCTGCGCCTCCGGACCAATGCCGGACTTAACCTTGACGAACTGATGGCATTGTTTGGCGAAGAATATAAAAAACGGTTTCTCAAACAATTGGAAACCGTTAAAAAGGATTATTTCGTTTTAAATAAGAATCAAATCTTTCTCACCCGTGCCGGGCGTCTTTTCGCTGATGCCGTGGCAATGGAATTGTTTTCCTAAAAATATTCCTCGAACTTTTGCCGCAACAGGGCCTCGTCCTCCATCATTTGCCGGAGTTTTTCAAGGCGTTCGGCATTGGGTGAGTTGTCGAACCAGAGATGAAGGTAGCCGCCGCGTCCGTACTTTTCGTGCAAATGCTGGAGCGTCCGTTGGTAATGTCCCTCCTTGTCCAATTCCGGATAGTGTTCCAAACCGTACTGCACCGTGCGGCGGATGATGGTGTCGGGGTCGATGAAACGGTCGGCTTCCGCCACAATGCGGCCGTAAAGCGACCGTGGGGCATGGTCGGAAGAGGCCCGGTGGTCCTCCACTGCCTCGGCCATCGTCTGTAACTGACTTTCCGAAAACCACTTCCGCAATTCTGTATCCGCCAGCAGCATCCGCGCCGACACCTCGTGGTGAAGTTCCCGCCCCTCGCACAAACCAATGTCGTGGTAGGCCGCAATCGCATACACCATATCCCTATCCACCTCCATGTGAGCGGCCAAATCCAAACTTTGCCGGATTACCATATACACATGATCCCGTTGGTGCGCCTTGTCGAAATGGTCGTACAACGGGATGATGTGTTCTTCAACATAGCGTTGAAGCTCTTGCATAACGCTCAAATTCACTGAATGTTAGAATTTCACGCCCAATGTGGCAACGAAACGGTGGGAATTGTTAGTGGTGGCAACCGGTTCGAGTGTTTCGGAGGGATAGAACCAGTAGTTCTGGCCGTAGTGGCGGAACTGGTAGGTGAAATCGCAGAAGAATATCTTGCCGCGGAAGCCGATACCGCCGGAAGCGGTGTGTGCGGAACCGTCGTTGGCACCGTCCTTGAAGGGGGAAGTGCTGTAACCGTAGCCGAGGCGGATCAAGAAGAAGTTGGTGACGGTCAGCTCGCCGCCCACGCGGATGGAGTGGCAGGAACGGTATTTCTTCGAGATTTCCAGGTTCTCCTCCGTGAAGTTGTAGCGATAACGGAAGTTGTCAGAAGAATAAAGCGTTGCCATTCCATAGTCGGTGAACTCATACTCTGCACTGATAAAGGCACGTTTGGCAATGACAAAACCGACGCTTCCGATGGCACGGAGCGGTGTGCTCAGTTTATACTTGGAAATATTGTCGTAGGAGTGCTCATACTCATCAATATTGTCTTCTTCCACGAAACGGCTTGACATTTCCCTTTCAAACGTTTCCTTCAAATTGCCGTAATAGGTCGGGGTGTGGAAAGCGGCACCGATGCGGAGGAATGAAACAGGCTGGTAGATGACGCCGAACTTGGCATTCACGCCAACGCCTGAAGTGTGCAATCGGTCATAAATATCAAGTTTGTCAAAACTTCCGGCCACATTGTTTTCGTCTTCTTCAATGTACTCGGTTTCGCTTGTATAATCCAGAACGGGTACGCCGATTGTGAGTCCGAGGAACAGTTTGTCGTCGTAGTTGCCGCCAAAAGAGAAGGCCATTTCATCGATGCCTCCCTTGGTTCTCACATAGTTGCTCTGGCGGAGACTGTGGCTGGACAGGAACTCACGGTACTGGCTCGTTTCGCCGGGAACCGTGTCAATGATCCACGTATTCCATGCACAGAGGGCGTCACCTTCGAGGTTGCCGTAACTGGCGCCGTTGGCTGCGTTCACGAAACCAGTGGCGATGGAATTGCCGTTGCTCCTCCCTGTGGCGTACGTAAGGTTGTTGAAATCCATGATGCGGTTGTAGCCGAATCCGAATTGGGTCGTCCGCCACTTGGAAACAGGATTCTCAACATCCTTGTTGAGGGGAAGGGCGAACACGGCGCCGAAATTGGTCACGCTGTAGCGAACACGGCTGGCGGGAGAAGACTCACCGGAATAGTCGGAGTTGGTCTTGTAAGCCGTGATGACCAGCGGGGTGAAGGAAATTTCGGTTTTCTTGAAAACGCCGATGCCGGCGGGGTTGGTGCTGAGGCAGGAGAAGTCGCCGCCTATAGCGCCAAAAGCGCCGCCTGCTCCCATAAAGCGGGCGGTGCCTTCCCAGTTGGTTTGCGAAAAGCGGAACGCATCCAGGTCGTTCTGTGCAAAAACGCCGGCAAAGACGGCCAGCGTTAACGAGACGGAAAGCAATAATTTTTTCATATTCATGGGATTTTTGTTGTGTTTCTTAACGGTTTATGTCGCTTTTTATTTCATTTTTCAAAGCTGTTTTCACCGTTTCCGTATGGAGGATTTGCGCTCGGTCGGGCTGGTCGGCAGTAACATGGGCCTCAATTTCCATCCAAATTCCGCCGTCATGGAACTCAATCACATCCAAAAGGCTCTTTGCGGTGAAAGCGGTCGCGTCGGCATCGTTTACGGAACAGGTTTCAAAGGCGCGTTGGACATCCGCCCACTGACGATAGTTTAAAACCTGAACCGAAACCTTTTCCTCTTCCACGAAAAAGTTGATGGTGAAAGGTGCCTCTATATCCTCACTGAAGCGTTCCATCAGGGAGAGCATTTCGTGGAGGGCCGTGGAAATCGTGCCGAAATGGTTCTCCATCTTGAATTGGTCGCAAATATTTTCAACTACTTGAAGCACATCGGTTTGTGTGGTTTCAAGCGTAATGTTTTTCAGCTCTACATTATACATGGCAATCTGGTTTATGTGTCTTTTTGAATGTGATTTTACAAAAAAGCAGCTAACGATAAATCAGCTGCAAAGATATCTAATAAACTTTAAAAACCGATACCCATAATTTAGGATTTTTTCGGCAAATTAATGTTTGGAGCGGTAGACGGGTCTCGAACCCGCGACCTGCAGCTTGGGAAGCTGCCGCTCTACCAACTGAGCTACTACCGCAGTCGCTTTCAAGGAATATCAAAAGCGGCTGCAAAAGTACTACTTTTTTGCATATCCCCGACAACCATTTGAAATTTTCAGTTGGAAAACCAGCTACCTTTTCAGGAAAGTCCCGTGTCCGACGGCGCCATCGTGTCCAATAGACTGCACAAAATAGACGCCCGGTCTGAACGAGGACACTTCAATCTTAACATCCTTTTCCTGTGGCAGGCCCTTTTCGGAGATACGGTTCTCAAGAACAATCCTTCCGCTTGCGTCAAAGACACGGACGATGGCGGAGGACGAAGGCATTCGCACCCATATACATGCGCCAACCGGATTCGGCCACAAACAAAGGGCTTTTTTCAAAGAATCCCCGTTTTTCTTCTGCTGTTGTCCCTGCATTCCACTCTCCGAGTCATCATCTTCGTCATCGTAACTCCACGAGGACACACCCTCTTTGGCAAAATCTTCCATAAGTTCACACCTTTTGTACTTTACATTTGACACCTGCGGTATTTTTGAAAACACTGGCTTCGAAAATAACCCCGCGCCATTCAGCGCCCTTACTGCAATATAGCATGGATCCGAGAGCCTAAATATAGGCACAATGACGGCCTGAGGTCGCCGCGCCACCCCCATCCACCTGATTTCATCGGGCCGCATATCGCTTGCAATGCCATATTCGTACAGAACCACTCCTGAATGGGAGTCTGTTACAACATTCCAATGGGCCGACAATCCGAATGAGGACGGCGTTTCCCCACTCTTACAAACCTCAACATTGACAGGGCTGCGAAACGCCGGCTTGGTGTAGTCCACCTTGAAGTATTTCTCGGCAACGGGGGAGAATCTCTGACGGTCATTCAGTATTACGGACCTTGCTTTGGCTTTGGCTGTTCCGTTCACCGCCTGCCACGGGAGGTCACAAAAGGAGGTGTTTCCAACTGACACGTTCACGGACGACCCTCTTGAGCGGTACACACAAAGGTTGTCAAAGGATGCTGCCGTTCCTGAAGTGAGAAAACACATCTTGGATGGTGCGGTAACAAACAGCAGCGAAGATGTTTCTCGCCACTCACCGAGTAGCGTCCCGTTGCGGAAAATCAGGAATTTTCCAGAGGGAGCGTCATGAACAATTTGAAATTTGTAGGCGGTCCCGATTTCTATTGTCACGCCGTCCACGGTGTGGAGCAGGACCTCATTTCCCCTTGTGACACGGTATATCCGAATCTGCCTTTCGGTGGGTAACGCAACGATTCGATAGGCATTGGGGCGGGTGCTATTGTCTGTACTGAAAAACTGGATTCCGGCCATTCCTGCCTCGCCCGCACATGACCGTATGGTCATGTCAAACTCGTACAGGTACGCATCACTTTGGTTGTAGGAAAGGTCTGTTTGTATGCCCCCCACCCCCATGGCCTGTTGGCATAATTGTCCGTCGGCAATTTCCCATTGGCCCTGCAGCACCGACCACCCCCGGAGGTTTCCACCATCAAAATCGTTATAAAGAAAGCCACTGTTGGCATTAGCGGTCCACCCTGTTCCTCCACTGCAGCCTGTAATCTGGTAGAATCGGTAGGGTATTTCGCCTTCGTCTGTATCTTCAAAGGAAAGTTGCAAATTCTCCGTAATCCATTGGCTTTCATCCCATACGATGTCTGTTTCGGGTATCTCTTCGGTCATTTCCGATCTCCACGTTGCCATCCAGCCTGCGGCAGTAGTGGCGCAGTCGGAGCGGAATTCCACGAGGATGGCGTTGCCAGATGAGGTGACGGTGCCTGGGGAGTGGGTATTCCATCGTCCTAGCAGCGGAGAATAGACGGTGTTTCCATCGTAAATCCAGAGAAAGTCATAGTTTTCCTCCAAATCGAACTCACTGAAATTCAATGTTATCCTGTCGGCTTCATCCACTTGTATCAGCCACAGGCGTCGTTCGTCGTTCCCGTAGTCGCCATCGGGGCCGCCGGAGTCGGTCAGGATGCCGGACGGGCTTTCGAGGCGAGTGACGGGGGTGTCGTCATTCACCAGCTTATAATAGTAGTTCCAATTCCAGTAGGGACCAGGGTCGGTGTGGCTCTGGTTCGGGAAGTGCTGGTGTCCCCGGATTTTCACGCAAGCACTTTCCCCGCCGAGGCTATGGAGGCCATCGTTGAGGACGGTGCCGTCGTCGAGGGTGTCGCGATAGAACATCCTGAGCGGGGAGATTCCGTGGCGGTCGCAGATGTCGCGGACGAGAAGTGCGGATGCCTGGTACATCTCCGGCGTGAAGAAGCTGGCGATGTCGCCGTATGCTTCGTGTTCAATGCCGATGGTGTAGGGGTTGCTGTTGCCCACATGCCATGCTTTGTCAGCTTCACGCACCATTTGCGTAATCTGTCCGTCGATGGAGCGGACGACATAGTGTGCCGAGGCTTGGGCGCCCACCCCGTTATAGGTACAATTTTGGAACCATGCGATAGAACCGGCGTATGTCCCCTGTGTGTAGTGGATAGTGACGGCAGAAACCGAATGCCCGCCGCGTCCTACACTGTAATTGCACGCTCCGGCGGGATTCCAGATGGCGCCGCTGTAGTCAGTTCCGTCCGAGCGAATATCGCCGACGCTGTCTGCCGGAAGCATAACCTCCTTTGCCCGCAGTAGCGGCAGCATCTTTCCGAAACAGCGAAAATAGTCCGGTTTGCCGACCGTTGCGCACGTTTCCTTACGGAAGAGGTCATCATCCACGAATTGAGCAATGGCGTACAGACTGCTGTTGAGGGCAAAGTTGAGGACGGAGTCCTCCGAAAGGGGCAACTCCGACAAGGCTTTCAGTATGGGAATCTGCGCCTCAAAGCTGTCAGAGTGGATACCCCACTTTTGTTGCAAAGCGGCGTAGGCGGCAGCGTACGCCACCACGTTGTCTCGTGGCCTGGCGACAATGTCCTCCACGGAAAACCCCGACAGATCGGACACATAGTGCAAATTGTTGCGAAAAAAGCCCCGTCCGTCAAGGGTGAGCCCCATCAAACCATAAGTAGAAGGGTGTATGTTTTCATCTTCTTGATATACAGTAGGTTTTATGTGGACAAACCGCGTATAGGTGAAAGACACTGCCTCCAACATTCCACGCGGGACCGAAGGATAAAGATGATAGGCTTCTGTAAAAAACGGTGCCGCTTGTCGGTATCGTTGAATCAACACAGAATCTATCTCGTCTGACAATCTCCTCGCATATTGTTGTTCATCCCCTTGTGAGAACAGGATACCTACATACAATATTAAAAAATAGAAAATAGCAAAATTTTTCATAATAATTAATTTGAAATCTTTTTAATGGCCGATTGAAGCGATGCAAAGATACTGCAAGAAAGGCGCTATTTTCAAGTATTAAAACAAAACTTTAACCTTTATTAACATTTTAAACAAAATATTGTGTATCAAAAGAAATTTCTTAAATTAAGATAATAAAACAATGTTTTCAAAAAATACCCGGCAAAAAATTTCGGAGAAAAAGGAACGGTTGATAGGCAAAAAGCAGTGGCTAAAAAGCGAGTTGAAAAAAACTTTTGAACAATTCTTGCACAATAAAAAAAATGTTGTATTTTTGCAGCCCAATTTTTGGAAGGAATAATTAAATAATAATCAAGGTAATAGTAAGATGAAAAGGACATTTCAACCGTCAAACAGAAGACGTAAAAACAAACACGGGTTCAGAGAAAGAATGGCCACCGCCAACGGACGCAGAGTTTTGGCCGCACGTCGCGCCAAAGGCAGAAAGAAACTCACTGTTTCCGACGAACCTATGGGAAGAAAATAATACATATTTACTATGTGTTTCGCGAAAGAAGACATCCGATGTCTTCTTTTTTTTGTATTTTCGCACCCTCAAATTTTGAAACTGGATGAAACGTTTTATCGCCGCTATATTGCTATTATTCAGCTGTTTTCCGTTTACTTGCTTGCGGGGTCAATCCACCATAGATGAAATCATTGCCATTGTGGGAAAGGAAATCATTATGCGTTCCGACCTTGAGGCGGAGTATGCGAACTATGCGGCCCAGTACAGTACCATGGATAATGAGGACGAGACACGGTGTCTTATCTTTGAACAACTTCTAAAACAGAAGCTTTACCAACACCAAGCTGATGTTGACAGCATTGTCATCTCGGATCAGGAGGTGGATGCACGCGTGACGTACCAAATCAACTATTGGCTCGCACAGGTGGGGGGCAACACGAAAATCATTGAGGATGCCTACCATAAGACGATGGACGAGATCAAGAAAGACATGCGGGAAATCATTCGCAATCAAATGATTGCGGAAAGAATCCAGCAGGACATCACATCCAACGTCACCATCACACCGTCGGAAGTGAAGCGCTTTTACGACCGCATCCCCTACGACAGTCTGCCCACCGTGGAACCCTCTTACGAGTACGGACATATCGTGAAGATGCCGCCCGTGAACGACGAGGAGATAGCCGCCATCAAGAACCGGCTGATGGAGTATCGCGAGCGCGTTCTCCGTGGCGAAAAATTCTCCATGCTGGCCCGCCTCTATTCCGACGACCCCGGCTCTGCCTCCAAGGGCGGTGAACTCGGCTTTGTGGAACGCGGTGCCCTCTACCCCGAATTTGAGGCCGTCGCCTTCAACCTGAAATCGGGTGAAATATCCCAAGTGGTGCAGACCAAAGCCGGTTATCATATCATTCAAATGATTGAAAGAAGGGGAGATAAGGTCAATGTCGCCCATATCCTGCTCCAGCCGAAGCCCTCTGCCGACGAGCAGGTGAAAGCCATTGAATACCTTGACAGTGTGCGCCAGGTCATCATCGACCAGAAGATGGATTTCAGCAAGGCCGCCATGCAGTTCTCCGATGATATGAACAAAAACAGCGGCGGCTGGTGTGTCAATCCCTACAACAACTCCTATAAGTTTGAGAAAGACTACATTGATGCATCCACCTTCGCCACTCTCGGCAAACTCATCCCGGGCGAGTACTCCCAGCCTGTTGCCTATGTGAACGAAGACGGGAAGATGTCATACAGAATCATTTACCTGAAATCGAAGGTCGCTGCGCACAAGCCGAACCTGAAAGAGGACTACGATCTCATCAAGGGTGCAGCGCTCGAAGAGAAAAAGCAGGGAATGATGGAGAAATGGCTTGTCAACAAGGTGAAAATCACAAATATAAAAATAAACGAAAACTATCGGAACTGTCCTTTTGTGCAAAAATGGAACATTCCCGAATAAACGAACTAACATGGAACTGAATTTCAAAAACGACGTGGAAGCGATTGAGGCGTTTGTCGGAAAATACGCCGAACTACGCAAGGAAATAGCCAAAGTCATTGTGGGACAAGAAGATGTCATACGCGACATCCTGATGGTGATGTTCAGCCGGAGCCACGCCCTCCTTATAGGTGTGCCGGGACTTGCCAAGACCTTGATGATCACGACCATAGCAAAAGCTATCGACCTGACTTATAACCGTATCCAGTTCACGCCCGACCTTATGCCGTCGGACATCATGGGTACCGAAATCCTGGATGAAACCCGCAAGTTCAAATTTGTGAAAGGCCCCATCTTCGCCAATATCGTGTTGGCGGATGAGATCAACCGTACGCCTCCCAAAACGCAGTCGGCACTTCTGGAAGCCATGCAGGAGCGTTCGGTGAGTATGAACGGTGTGACGTACCAACTGCCCGATCCGTTCTTTGTCCTTGCTACGCAAAACCCTGTGGAACAGGAAGGTACCTATCCTCTTCCCGAAGCCCAGCAGGACCGTTTCATGTTTAACATCCGTTTGGACTACCCTCGTTTCGACGATGAGGTACAGGTGGTGAAATCCACCATCCACGGCAAGATGGCGGAGCCCAACCGTGTGCTGACGTTGGACGAAATCATCTTTTACCAGAACCTGTTGCAGAAAATTCCGATTTCCGACAACGTCTATCAGTACGCCGTGAATCTCGCCGCAATGACCCGTCCCGGAACGGAGCGCGCCCACGCCTGGGCCAATGATTACCTTGCCTGGGGTGCCGGCCCCCGCGCCTCGCAGTTCCTCATCATCGGTGCCCGTACCAACGCCGTCCTCAACGGCAAGTACTCGCCCGACATCGAGGATGTGCGCGCCGTGGCCCAAAACATCCTGCGGCATCGTATCATCAAGAACTACAAGGCTGAAGCAGAGGGAATTACTGTTGACGACATCGTCACCAAACTGATGCACGCCTAACCCATAAACTTTCGGATATGCAGTTCAAGGACGTAATGGTGGATGAGGGGCTGAAAAGACACCTCGCCCTTCTGGCCGATGAAAACCGCATCAGCCACGCACAGCTGTTTCTCGGAAAAAACGGCACGCACAACTTCGCCTTGGCTGTTGCCTTTGCCCAATACATCTGCTGCGAGGACAAACACGACGGCGACTCCTGCGGCAAGTGCCACTCCTGCAAGATGTTCGAGAAGCTCCAACATCCCGACCTGCACCTGATTTTCCCCAACTGCATCGCCCGAAGTGTCAAAAAAGATCCTGAATCCGACCTTTTCGCCCAGGATTTCAGGGATTTCGTCTTTGAACACAACTACCACATTGACTTCAACGATTGGGTGAAGGAGCTGAAAAGCGAGAACAAGGTGGTATCGATCAACATCCGCGACTGTGCCAGCATCATCCGCAAAAACAGCGTCCGTGCCCACGAGAACGGCTACAAAATATATATTGTATGGATGGCTGAAAAGTTGCACCATACGGCAGCCCCGAAATTGCTGAAGACACTGGAAGAACCTGAAAACAAGACCCTTTTCATCCTTTTGGCGGAAAGCACGGATGCCATTCTTCCCACCATCCTTTCGCGCACGCAGCTTGTAAAACTCCCGCCCATGCCGGAAGAGGTCATCAAACAGCACCTCATTGACGAGGAGTGCCTCAGTGAGGAGGAGGCCGCCGACATTGCGGCGATTTCCGAAAACAATTATGCCAAAGCGTTGAGTCTCAAGAATGAAAGTTTGGAGTTGCACCAGTTTCAGAAATACTACGCGGCCTTCGTCAAGAGTGCGTCCACCTATGTCACCTCCGGGAACCTTGAAGAGATGAACTATCCTGAGATTCAAGACATCATCAAGGAGATTTCCAAAAGCAGCAAGGATTTCCAACGCAACCTGATGCACTATTTCAGCCGGATGTTCCGTAATGAATTACTTGTCAGTCAGAAAGATAACCTTTTGGTGAAAGCTACTGCCGAGGAGTACAAGACACTGGAAACCTATGCACCGTTTTTCACGCTGAAGAATGCGATGCCTCTTTACAACGAGTGTAACAAAGCCTCCCGTCATTTGGAACGGAACGCCAATACCATGCTGGTTTTCACTGACTTCTATTTCAAACTTGCGGAGTTTTTTTCCAAAAGATAATCGGTTTCAATGATTCTTGCCTCTTTTCCTATCAAAGTTTATTTTGGAAACGATTTCCAAATTGTTGAAAATGAGCGTGAACTTGCGGTTCTGCTCGAGGAATACACCTATGTGCGTGCGGCGGGCGGTATTGTCCGCAACGCCGAAGGACAGATCCTGATGATTTTCCGGAGAGGAGTTTGGGATTTTCCAAAAGGGAAAGCCGAGCAGGGCGAAACGATTGAGGAAACGGCTGTCCGTGAAGTGCTTGAAGAAACGGGAATACAAGCCCGTATCGCAAATGCCCGGTCTTTTTCCGTATTCCACACGTACGACACATACGGTCCCAAAATGCTGAAAGAGACCGTTTGGTACGAGATGGAGGCCGTGGCCGGTTCCGTCAAACCGCAGACGGAGGAGCAAATTGCGCAGGCTGTGTGGGTGGAACGCGACAAAGTGGCGGAATTGCTAAAAGACTCGTACGCTTCCTTAAGAGAGGCGTGGGGGAACTTTTTAAAGTAAAAAGTAAAAGGTATAAGGTATAAGGTATGAGGTATAAGGTAAGATATTTGAAGAGGGGATTTGTGCGGTGGCAACCTTCTACTTGTTACCTTCTTCTTTCTTCAAAAAATTAGTTCACCGAGAAAGCACCAGCGGAATGAACAGCGACACATTGAGGTGGTGAAAACGCGGGTCGCCCGATGCGAGACGGTCGTAAACAAAGGGGAACTCATAATCGCCCACTCGTTCTGTCCAACTGTCACGATAGCGGCCATAAAGTTCCATTTCGTAACTGACGCGCACGCCGATGTGCTTGTAGTTGAACCCGATGCCCACCGACCACGCTGTGCCGATGCAACGATACCGGTTACGGTTGTTCTTCTTGTTTCCGGTAATATCAAAATATTCGTAGTCTGTGCCGAAATCACTTTCGCCATTGATATACGAACGTTCGTAATCGCTGAAATTGATGTAGAAACGCGGTCCTGTGGCAAGGTGCACGGCAATGTCGTCGGTGACGTTGGCCCAAAAAACCAGCATCAGGTTAACGCGGTAGTCTATTTTAAAACGGTACGTTTTCTCGTAGCCGTCCCACGTCATCACATCCGTACGGAAAGGTTGAATCTTGTCGCTTCCGCAAGCGTTAAAGCCAAAACCGAGGTCAAGGCCGAGAGGACCCCACAAGCGGACGATGCCGCCAAAGTCAAACAAGCCGCCGTGAAGCTTCACATCTTGGAAGGTTTTGTAGTTGGCTTCGTAGATTTGTGCCATATCGTAACCGAGGTGGATGTACATGGAGTTGCGGCAGTGCAAAATGTCGGCCACAGGGTTATGCTTGCTGGTAACTTCGTAGCTGCGGTAGGTCTGGTAAACGTTGTCCTGTGCGGATGCAACAGAAACCAACAGCAGCAATGCGATCAGGAGAAGATTATGTCTTGTTTTCATATTGCCGTCAATTTATTTTACAACATTGTAAATGCCGCTGAAAGTCATGGAATAGGAGTTTGTGCGGTGACAATTGGCGAAGGAGAGAGTTTGTTCGGCGCCGTCGCGTTGCACCGTGATGCTGCCTGAATAGGAATCTTTGCCACGATAACTACGCATACTTCCACGTTGGGTACACTTGATACGCAGGATGCGGTCGCCAGGGCGGATTCCAGATTTTTTCACCACGTCGGAATTGCTGTCGATACCGCGCACCACGCCATCGGCATCCACCACGATACCGAAGTTGATGAGTGGAATTTTGCCATACAAATACCGGGTGCAAGTGGTGGAACTCATCCGGGGCATCGCCGCAAAAAGAGGGTGTTGCACCCATTCCACGGCACTGTTGTACAATTTGTCCACATTCTCATCGCTGTTGCGGTTGAAATTGTACTTCATCTGGTAAACCATCGGAAGGACTTTCTCACCGATGCGTGCCGCTTCCAGCATCGACACTTCAAGGTAAACGGTGGTGGTGGCACTCTTGTGGGTGTAGCCGCCCGAGGTCACCGTCTGGTACTTGTTAACCGAGAAATTTCCGAGGTAATGCCCTTTGTATCCGTACATTGCGTATGTATTGCTGCCGGTCTGCACATGCTCGGTGGTTTCGGGCACATAGGTATATTCCACACTCTTGTTGGCATCCTTGGTGATGGTGATGAGGATATCGGGGTTCTCGGTATTGCGCCGGAGGCCGAGGCTGCCCATTTGGTCGCCGATTTTCTCCAGCAACTCCTTGTCAGCGAGGACATCGTCGCTGAGAATGAGCAAATCGTAAGTTTTGAAGTTGCGCCATTTCACATCGCGGTCCATGCGGATGACGATGTTTTCAGGCGGAGTCAAGGTCTTCTTTTCCCATGTGCAGGTGAGGGGATGGAAGCCGTAAGCCTGCATCCACATCGGCAGTTCCGTGTTGATGACCGCCTCGTAGTCGCCTTCGGTGGCGTGGTTCAGGCGGAGCTTGTGGTTGCCCGGCTCCGACAGGATTTCATTGACACGGTTCACGCTCGCCCCGCGCATGTCGCGGCCATCCACCGACACCAGGCGCGAACCCAACAGAATAAAACTGTCGGAAATGTTCCACTTGTACGATTTGTCAGCAGGTTTGGCGTTGGGAAGAAGCCCTGCGATATAGTCCACGGCCTTTTGTCCGTCGCCGTCCACGCGGATGGCTCCGCTCCAAGTGACGGTCGGATAATCGGGATCCCACCATGCGATGTTCTCTACGGTGAGAGGGGTCGTCTGCGCCAATGCTGTCCCGATGACGGACAGAAATGCGATGGGGAGGACAACGGACAAAACCACCAATGCGCGTTTAATTATCTTGTTCATATTCTTTATTTTGTAAAAATCGTTTGCAAAAATAGTCGTTTTACGAAAACGCCCCGTGAAATTTAAGATATTTTGGGAAAAATCCCGATTTGTAGAGACGTCATAATATGGCGTCTCTACGTTTGGTGTTTTTGGAATCAATTGATTTTCTTCTTCAAATAATCCTCCACCTTTTCGCGGGCGAAGTGGTAGGAGGCCTTCAGGGCACCGACGGAGGTGTCCAGCGCTTTCGACATCTCCTCGTACGGGAGCTCGTCGTAATAGCGGAGGGTGAAGACAATGCGTTGCTTTTCAGGTAGTTTAATGATGGCCTCTTGCAGCCACTGCTCCAGGCGGTCGGCGGAGAAGTAGTGTTCCTGCGCCGCCACGTTCCAAAGGTGGTCGGTGAACTTGTCGTCACCGAGGGCGAGGGCTTCCTTCTTCTTTTTCAGGAAAGAGAGGCAGGTGGTGATGCAGATGCGGGTGATCCACGTCTTGAGGCTGGAATCACCGCGGAAGCTGCCGAGAAAGCGCCAGACCTTGACGAACACGTCCTGTGTGAGGTCGTTGGCGTCCTCGTGCGAATAGACGAACCGGCGGGTATAGCTGTAAACGTAGCGGCTGTACTTGTTCATCAGCATACGGAACCCCCGCTCTTTCGTCTTCTCGTCGTTGAAGAGCGACAGGATCTCTTCATCCTGCGGGGCGGGCCGTGCTTCAAAGGGTTCGTCCATTCCCAAAGGTTATTTCCGGGCCATCACCTTGAGGGCGGCCTCTACGATGTGCGGGGTGTCGAGGCCGTACTTGGCCATCAGTTCGGCGGGCTTGCCGCTTTCACCGAAGTGGTCGTCCACGGCCACCATCTCGACGGGGGAGGGGAGTTTGCGACCCAGCAGCTGGCAGACGCTGTCGCCGAGGCCGCCATTGCGGAAGTGCTCTTCGGCCGTGACCACGCAACGGGTTTTGGCTACGCTGCGGAGGATGGTCTCTTCGTCGAGGGGTTTAATAGTGTGTATGTCAATAACTTCTGCGCTGACACCCTTTTGGGAGAGTTCGTAGGCGGCCTCGAGGGCGTGCCATACGAGGTGGCCGGTGGCGATGAGGGTGACGTCGGTGCCTTCGTTCAGCATCAGGGCCTTGCCGATGACGAACGGCTGGTCGGCAGGGGTGAAGTTCGGAACGGCGGGGCGGCCGAATCGGAGATAGACGGGTCCGACGTACTCGGCGGCGGCGAGGGTGGCCTGCTTGGTCTGGTTGTAGTCGCAGGGGTTGATCACCACCATGTTCGGGAGCATCTTCATCAGGCCGAGGTCCTCCATCATCTGGTGGGTGGCGCCGTCCTCGCCCACGGTGATGCCGGCGTGGGAGGCGGCGATTTTCACGTTGAGGTTGGAGTAGGCGGCCACCATGCGGATCTGGTCATAGACGCGGCCGGAGATGAAGCCCGCGAAGGCGCCGGCGAACGGCACCTTGCCGCTGAGGGCGAGGCCGGCGGAGATGCCGATCATGTTGGCTTCCGCAATGCCGGTCTGGATGAACCGTTCGGGAAATTCCTTGATAAAATCACCCATCTTGAGGCTTCCGATTACATCGGCGCAGAGGGCGAAAACATTGGGGTTGCGGCGGCCCGCTTCCAACAAGCCCGCACCGAAACCGGAACGGGTATCCTTAAAGTCGTTACATACAAGAGGTTGCATAATTACAATATTTGGGCGCAAAGATAAGTATAATTTTGCTCGCTATGCTCGCATTTGGGTTTGCTATCGCAAACATTTTTTATTCTTATAAATATTCATTTGTGCATTGACTACAGTTCTATTTCCCCTCTGTCGTTCATTTCCCGCGCCACACGCACCACCTTTTCCTCGTTGAATTGCGACAGCCGGGTTACGATGTCCCTGATGCCGTTGCACTCGCGCCGCACCTTGCGGATGGCTTCGGCGATGCATCGGTACTCTTCGCGGCTCACCGTGGCATTCTCCCTCTTCAGGCAGTTGTCGCACTTGCCGCACGCCTCGCTCTCGGTTTCCCCGAAGTAGGCCAGCAGCAGCCGGCTCCGGCAGACACGGTCGTCTTTGACAAACCGCACCACCGACTGCAATCGTTTTTCCGCCACCTCTTTCCGTTTGAAATAGATCGACGGGTCGTAAAAGAGGTGCTTTTCGTCCACGCGGTCGGTGACGAAAAGGAGCTTCGGGAGCGACGTAGCGGGCTGGTAATCAACCATTCCCATGCGGGTGAGGTAGTTGAGGCGGTCCACCGCCACCTGCGGGGAACATTCGGCGCGCCGTGCAATCTCCTTCTCGTCGATGATGACGTAGTCGCTGAATAAGCCGCTGTAGGAACGGAGCAGCAGGTGGATGAACGGCACGGCGCGGGCGTACCGAGGTTCTGCCTCATACGCCTCCAGCTCCGTGCGGGTGGCGGTGAACATCAATTTTGCGGGCGTGTAACTTCCCTCGTCATACTGGATGGCGCCGGTCTTTTCGATGAGGCGGATGGCGTTATACACCTCCAGCGGGTTGTAGTTGCGCTGAAGGGCGAACTCGGCAATGTCGAGAGGATAACTTTCATCGCGGCCGCTGCCCATCGCAATGCGGAAATGGTTGCATAAATCCTTGTAAACCTGTTGGATGAACTCAAGTGGCGGAAAGGCGGTTTTGAAGTTGCGGTACAGTTCGCGCACGTCGCTGTCATCGTACAGCATCACCGCGATGGAGGGCTTGAGGTCGCGGCCGCCGCGGCCCGCCTCCTGAAAGTAGCCTTCCAGCGTGTCGGGAATGTCGATGTGGATGACGAAACGGACATCGGGTTTGTCGATACCCATCCCGAAAGCGTTGGTGGACACGATGATACGGGTCTTTCCGTCCATCCACTCCTGCTGCTTGCGGTCGCGGGTGGGACCGTCCAAGCCGGCGTGATAGAAGTCGGCACTGATGCCGTGCCGTTGCAGGAACTCGGCCGTTTCGCGGGTTTTGCGGCGGTTGCGCACATACACGATGCCGGTGCCTGGGTAGCGGTTGATGATCCGCAGCATCCGCCCCTGTTTGTCCTGTTCCTCAATTACATAGTAGGTGAGGTTGTCGCGTTTGAAACTTTTCTGGAAGACGTTCTCTTTCGGGAATTTCAGCTTCTGCTGGATGTCGCTGACCACTTCGGGCGTGGCGGTGGCTGTGAGGGCCAGAACCGGCACTTTGGGAAAATACTTGCGTATCTCGGCGATTTCAAGGTAGGGTGGACGGAAGTCGTAGCCCCATTGGGAGATGCAGTGTGCCTCGTCCACGGCAATCATCTTCACGGGCATCCGTTGCAGGTTGATGCGGAAGAGGTCGGTTTTGAGCCGTTCGGGAGAAACGTACAAAAACCGCATCTCTTTGTCGAACAGGCAGTTGTCAATGGTATCGCTGATTCTTTCGTGGTTCATTCCCGAGAAGATGGCGCACGCCTTGATGTGCCGTTTCCGCAGGTTCTCCACCTGGTCTTTCATCAGGGCGATGAGCGGGGAGATGACGATGCAGAGTCCGCCCAAGGCGAGGGCGGGCACCTGGAAGCAGATGGACTTCCCGCCGCCG
This sequence comes from Bacteroidales bacterium, assembly GCA_016285085.1. GTDB lineage: Bacteria > Bacteroidota > Bacteroidia > Bacteroidales > WCHB1-69 > UBA1756. The sequence goes on along the minus strand of JAEEQA010000001.1, from coordinate 30,402 downwards.
GTGGGCAGCAGCGCCATTGTGTCGCGGCCTTCCAGCACCGACAGGATAATATCCTCCTGCAAGGGCCGGAACTCGTCGTACCCCCAGTATTGTTTTAAAATCTGGTGGATACGTTCAGAGTTTGACATTTGACCTTTTCAACTGCAAGTAATACAACAAGATAAAAGTCACTGTCCAAAGAATATCATTAATGGTGGGCTTCAACATTCCTCCGATAAGGAAACTGAGCAGGGCAAAAATGAGGATCTGCGAGACGACATACACATGGAAACCCTCTTTCCGAAGTTTCAGCATCAGGGCTGCGCCTGTCACGCTGCCGACGAAGGCAAGCGCCACGAGCAGATATTTCCATGAGGGCACCGTCGCCATAAAGTTCAGCATCTCACTCATTTGGTTCCGTATCGCCTCGTCTTTGAAGAAGTTTTTATACAATTCCATCATTTCAGGAAGTTGCGCTTTTGCGAGCGGCAGCAACAAATAGTAGAGGAAACTGTATCCCGAACCGATGAAAGTCAAGATGCAAAGCGCCAACAGAAAAGCGGAGCGTTTGGGCTGCCTGTCTTCATTCTCTATGAACTCGGGCTGTTCCATTTCTTCCATTTCAAATTCGTCCATGGTATTTGATTTTATAAAATTGTTTCGTGTCAAAGTCAATACAGAAGCGCTGGTCGGAGCGGAGGCCCACGACCCACACGATTTGTTCTTTACAACAAAGAAGCCACGTCTTTTGTTTAGCAAATCGGCTGCTTTTTGCATCCTTGAAGAGGTCGCTGAGCTTTTTCGTGCCATACATTCCGAAGGGCTGGAATGCATCACCGGTGCGCCAGTGCCGCAGCGTGAGGGGGAAGGCGATTTTCGCGGCATCCACATAGAGGATGTTGGGGTCGCGTTCAAACGGCACGGAGCCGTTCACCTCGTGCGGTTCCACCGAGAAACCGAGCTCTTCCAACCCTTCCCATGAGGTAACGGTGATTTCGTCCTCGCTTTTTTCTTCTTTCTTTTTGACAACGAGAAATTCACGGTCTTTTAAAAGACAATGGGTGTCGGAAAAGAAGAGTTTGCCGGCTTCGCCGTCCAGTCGTTGTCCAATGGTTTTGATTACAGCGGCGGTGAAGTTGTATTTTTTCAGAAATTCGTACAAAAGCAGTTCCTTATCGGGGTTTTCCGACAGCTTTGGGATGGAAATCCGCACGGTTTCGCCATCGTTGGCGACCATTTCCCGCTCGAAGGCAGCGATTTGCCGTTGGTAGAAGTCGTACTGCTGACGGAAACGGTCAGTGTTTTGGCTAAAAGTACGGATGAGCTCGGGATTGATTTCGGCAAGTTTGGGAAGGACCGACAGCCGGATTTTGTTGCGCTGGTATTGTTCGGAGAAGTTGGTTTGGTCGGTGCGGAAGGCGAGCTTGTGGCGGATGGCATACTGCCGGAGTTCGTCGGAAGTGAAGGGAAGCAAGGGGCGAATGTACTTTCCGTTGCGGGCGGGGATGCCGGTCAGTCCCTTGAGGCCGGTGCCGCGGCACAGGTTCAGCAGCAGTGTTTCGGCATTGTCGTTGGCGTGGTGGGCCGTGACGATGAAGTCGAACGGCTGCCCCACCTCCTCAAACCATTGGTAGCGGAGATCGCGGGCCACCATCTCCACCGATTTTCCGGAATTTTTCTGGATGGTTAACGTATCAAACTCTTTTACAAATAGTTGAACACCATAGTCGGCAGCCAATTGCTGTACAAACCGCATATCCTCGTCGGAGTCATCGCCGCGGAGGTGAAAGTTGCAGTGGGCGATAGCGAACTTCAGCCCGCACGAGTGGAAGAGACGGGTCATCACCACGGAGTCGCCACCGCCGCTCACCGCGAGCAGGAATGTACGGCTTTCGGGTGTCCCGACCAGATTTTTCAGCTTGTTGTAAAAGGATTCTTTCATAATAGAACGGGCGGCAAAGGTACGACAAATAAAAAAAACGGGGGCTGTTTCCAACTCCCGTTTTTCTCATTGTAATTTTGAAAGGCTAGTCGTCCGACTTAGTGGTGAAGGAACCCTCCACGCACACTCGTTGTGCATTGTCATAGATCAAACACATCTGCACATAGTAGGTTGTATTCGGTGTCAAATTATAGAGCCAGAAATAGTTCCACTGTCCGCCTCCATAGTATGGAGTGCCGTATGTGGCTTGCACCATATCATTGGGATTGGTACCCATATAGAGTTCAAAATCAGTGATGTAATGACCGTTGTCGGCATATTCTCCCATAATTGAAACCTCAGAGGTGGTAATTCCGCGGTATTCTATTTCAAGGGTCGGGGCAAAAGAGGCGACGCCTTCACCTTTGATACAGCGCACCGGCATGTAAATATTGGTAGCCATCGAAGTGAAGTCAAGTTGCCCGTTAATGCAGGTGGCTGCGTAATACATTTCCGCCACCATTGCCTCGCTGTCGAAATCAGCTGTGGCATAATAGAAAGTTTTGCCAAATCCTGCATTGCCGGTGGTGTCGTAGGAGGCGTAGGCATAGCTTCCTGGACGTGCGGAGAAGCCAGTGATGTTGGTATGCTCACGTCCGTCGGCCCAAAACGCGCTGTTTTCGGTCAGCGCGGCGGCTGCATCTCCGTAAGATGCGGCGGTAGCATACAGGGTCTGCCACTCGCTGCGGTTCGGCAGATGCCAACCCTGTGGGCAAACGCCCTGTACCGCTTCGCTATGGTTGTGCGGCGCATTGTTGGTAGCCGCGGCATAGTTATAGAAAAATCCGTAGCGTCCGACCGTGTAGCCATAGCGGTAGTTGGCATCGGGTTCCATGTATCTGGCCGGATTGTTGCCGTTTTCAGGATCAATTTCCATACCATTGGCGAAGAGCGTGGTGCGGAGATTCTCCTTCATCCAGCACTGGCTGCCGATCTGCACGGTGTTATAGACGTTGCCGTCCATGTCGGTCACAATCGGAGCGTCGGGGCAGGGGCCTGTCACCGGGCTGGTAGGCATCTCCGGTGTGGTGAACTCCATGTTTTCACTGTAGTTGGTACCGGCAGCGTTGGTGGCGAAGATGCGCACATAGTAGTGCGTGTTCGGTGTCAGGTTCTCCAAATGGAACTGTCTGCCACCGATGTTGGTATCGTTGGTGAAGGTGACTTCATCGGTCGGGAAAGGTTCCACGCCGAGAGCCACACCCCACTTGGTGATGTTGGTACCACCATCGTACTGCAGCTCGCCGTTCACCTGGGCGGTTGTAGCGGCCACGCTGTCCACAAAGATGATTCTGGCGGTGGGAACATTGGGCAGACCATCGCCCTTGATGCAACGTACGGAACCGAAATCTTCTGTTGGGCTGCTTTCTCCCGTTTCATGAATCTCATTGTCATAAATCATCCATTTGTAGGCAAGTGTAGAGGTCTGGAGGAGCGTACCTTCGTTGGAGAAATTGCCATAGTAGTACTCACCGACGGGCAGCAAGTCGAAGCCGCTGGCATTGGTGCCGGGAGTGGTCCAACGGCTGGTGGCTTTCAGAAGTGAAAGCGCCTCTTCGTTTCCTCCCAACGTATTGAAGAGCGTCTGGTATTCCGCAAAAGAGGGAACGTGCCATCCATCAGGGCAGATGCCCTGTGCGGGTTCGTTGGTGGGCAGTCCGTTCAGCGCGGTAACAAGAGGATACAGATAGCCGTCGGTGGTTCTGCGGAGTTCGTAATAACGGGGATAATATTGGGCGGCGTAATGCTGGTTGATGATTTTTCCGTTGGCGTAATGCGTGGTACGGAGGTTTTCCTTCATCCAGCACTGGTTGCCGATCTGTACGGTGTTATAGACGTTGCCGTCGTAGTCGGTCACGATGGCGGCATCAGGACAGGGCAGACCCATCATGATCGGGGTGGTGAAAGAAATCACCGAATCGGAGTAAACGGTGCCATTGGCATTGGTGGCGAAGGTGCGGAAGTAGTAGGTGGTATTGGCCAGCAGGTTTCCTGCTTGGAAGTAATACCGTCCTACATAATCACTGTTGAAGCTGTGGGAACTGTCGGCTGTAGTGGGCTGCTGGTTCTCGCTGCTCCAGCACACGCCATAGGAGGTGAGGCTAGCACCACCGTCGGTGCAGGTCTCGCCCCAAAGGTTGGCGGTGGTGGGGGTTATGTCGGCTGCGGCCACCACCTTTGTCTGCGGCTGAGTCGTGATGCCGTCACCCTTGATGCAACGCACCAAGTTGCCAATTTGCATGAAATTGTTGCCGGAACCATTCCATTCCTTCAAATAACAGATGCCATTCATATAGAACACCTCTGAACTTGAGTAGGGGAACGGTGTTTGTTCAATCATCAGGCCGCCATTTGTAGGACGGGCATACTGCTCGTTGCCACTGAAACCGGAAGCATTGGAGCCGCTGGCTAAAATCAAATCGCGGTAATTCTCGCCCAACAAATCAAACATCTCCTGCCAGTCCGCCATAGTGGGCACGTGCCATCCCTGCGGACACACACCTTGCAGCTGCTCCACACCATGGTTGCGCGAGCCATTGACGATGGCATCTCCGAAATAGAAATATCCCGTAGAAGCCTGCTGACCGTATGTGGTACCGGGCACATTGTTGGTGGGAGTATAGTTGGTAGGCACATTGGATTGGAATGTATAGGTTTGATTTTCATTATAATAGTAAGGATAACCCTCCAACATCTCTCTAAATGAAGTGAAACTGTGTATTTCTGTACCGTTGGCGTAATGGGTGGTGCGAAGGTCTTCCTTCATCCAGCACTGGTTACCGATCTGCACGGTGTTATAGACATTGCCGTCGTAGTCGGTCACGATGGCGGCTTCGTGGCAGGGAAGACCCATCATGATCGGGGTGGTGAAGGAAATCACCGAATCAGAGTAAACGGTGCCGTTGGCATTGGTGGCGAAGGTGCGGAAGTAGTAGGTCGTGTTGGCCAGCAGATTTTCTGCCATGTAGTAGTAGCGCCCGATGTAATCGCTGTTGAAGCTGTGGGAGCTGTCGGCCGTGGTGGGCTGCTGGTTCTCGCTGCTCCAGCACACACCGTAGGAGGTAAGGCTGGAACCGCCGTCCGTGCAGTTCTCGCCCCAGAGGTTGGCTGTGGTGGAGGTGACGTCGGCAGCGGTCACGACCTTTGTACTCGGCAGCGTCGTAATACCGTCACCCTTGATGCAGCGCACCAACTCAGCATAATGATTGAAAAGAGTTACTTCAGAATTGTTCGTCATCAAATAAAGATCTCCTCCAAAAGATCTTACATCAGAAGAAAAGTAACAAAAGTAAAAAGGATCGTTGGCTACACTGGTGATAAGCTCCCCATTGTATTCAGACCTACCACAACCACCGCTTCCATCAAAACCTGTGACATTGGAGCCATTAACCGAAAGTTTGGAAAGATAATCATTGCCAAGATACGCGTAAAGTTCTCCCCATTCATCCAAAGTCGGCACATGCCATCCTTGCGGACACACACCCTGAATCATTGGTGATTGGGGGTCATGCGAACCGTTGACCACTGCATCTGCGAAGTAGAAAATCTGGGTGGGCTGTTGTTCAGTCGGCAGATTAAGACCCGCATATTGAGTATTGCCGGGGATATAGTCGAACGTGGGTCTCAGAGGAGCCGTACTATAGTAATAGGCGTAGCCGTCCTGCATATTCGCATAGTTGGTAAGGCGCTGGATCAGCGTACCGTTGGCATAGTGGGTGGTGCGGAGGTCTTCCTTCATCCAGCACTGGCTGCCGATCTGGACGGTGGCATAGACATTTCCGTCGTAGTCGGTGACCGTGGCGGCATCCGGACAGGGCTGTCCCATACGCTCCGGTGTGTTCATCTGGAGGATTAAGTTACTATAGGCCGTGCCTTTGGCGTTGGTGGCGAAGGCGCGCACATAGTAGGTGGTGTTGGGGGCAAGGCCGGTGACTTCAATCTCCATCTCGCCCAGATTTGTACTATAGCTGGAGAACACCATACTGTTTTCCATTGTGATGGAATTCTCATCCCACTGATAAAAGTTCGGGTCGTTGAGATCGACAGCGTGCACGCAGACACCTTGGTCGATAATCATGCTACCGCCGTCAGTATAAGACTTCCAATTGACGATGGCCGCTGAATCCACATAGGGGTGAATTTCGAAACAAGTGTCGCATTCCTTAAGGAGCTCCACGGTAGGTATGGTAAGTACACCTTCACCCTTGACACATCTTACCAGATGGAAATCAATGTTGTAATTATCCGCATAAGATGATGTTTGGCTATCGTAAGAATGGGTTAATTCACCATAAAGGGCTCCATTTGACAAATAGATTCCCGTATTATTAAGGTCATAGGAAGCGGTAAGATAACGGAGGTTGCCGCCCTCGTTTTCAAACGACATTGCAATGCCGGAGAAACCGGTGGTGTTGGAGCCGGAAGCAAGCAGCTGATCCAGAGAATAGGAAGAAGTCAGTGTCTGCCATTCTTCCAAGGAGGGCAGATGCCAACCCTGAGGACAGATACCGCGCAAAGCCGTCGTGCCGTGATCATAAGATCCGTTCAATGCGGCAGCGATGGAGTACATGACGTATGCATTGGAATCGGCACGGAAATGGACATAATACGGAATGTTCAAATCACGATACTGACCATCTTGGTAGGTTCCCACAAAAGGATCCACATAGGGGGTCAGGCGGGTTCCGTTGGCAAAGTGGGTGGAGCGGAGGTCCTCGCGCATCCAGCACTGGTTGCCAATCTGGACGGTATTGTAAACATTGCCGTCATAGTCGGTAACCGTCGGGGCATCCGGACAGGGTGAATTCCCTTGCACACTCTCCGGAGTAATCAGCACGAGCAGTTCACCATTGTTGCGGCCGGCACCATTTTCGGCGTAAGCACGCACATAGCAGAGGGTGGAAGCGGGATAATTCGCTATCGAATATTCAAAAACTTGCGACGGGATGGCATTAGTGTTATAAGTGGTATTCCAATCATTGTTAAGGTTGGAAGAGTCGGCACCCCATTCAAAACCGATTTTCAGGGTGGTGTCGTTACCGACAGACATCAGATAACCAGTGAAACGAATCTGGTCGGCGGTTTGGCCCAGCATAATGCTGCGGGTGGCCACAATCGGAGAAATGAGGTAGTCGGATGTCTGTGCATCCTGACCATTGTAAATGATGAAGGAAACGGAATCGTTCTCGTTATAAATGATGACTTGGGTGCCGTTCTCCACGGGGCGGGTGGTGATAGTCGGAGTGAAGCCAGGCTGACCTTGTTCACCCTGCTCACCCTGCGGGCCCTGTTGTCCGGTTTCACCTTGCGGACCTTGCGGACCATGCAAAGAGGCGATGAAGTCCTCTTCGGTGCCGGTGTTGCCGAGGCCCAGCCAAATGTCATAGGCAGAACTACCGTCTTGTCCATCCTGACCGTTGGTGCCAGGAGTGCCTTGCGGACCCTGTTCACCTTGCAGACCTTGCTGTCCCTGCGGACCTTGTTCGCCTTGTTCGCCCTTCAAAGATGCGAGGAAATCGTCTTCAGAGCCTTGGTTACCCTGTGCAATCCAAATATCGTAGGCGGAACGGCCGTCTTGTCCGTCTTGCCCGTTAGTGCCAGGAGTACCTTGCGGACCCTGTTCACCCTGCAGACCCTGCGGACCTTGCTCACCTTGCAGGCCTTGCGGACCTTGTTCTCCCTGCGGACCTTGTGGGCCGGCAGGACCTTGCAGTGCATTGATATACGTTGAATCGGTGGTCAGCAGCTGGGCGACTTCCTGTGCAGAAGCGCCATCCTGTCCGGCAGGACCCTGGTCGCCCTGCGGGCCTTGCAGAGATGCGAGGAAGTCGGCCTCTGTGCCCTGGTTGCCGTTGTTGAGCCACACTTCGTAAGCGGAGAGACCGTTGGTGCCGCCGATGGTCGGCAACGTCACTGTGTTACCGCCAGAAATGGTAAGGGCAGTACCGTTGATGGAGAGTTCTTGCGGAATGCCTGCACCGGGTTCACCTTGCGGACCTTGCTCACCCTGTAGACCCTGCGGACCTTGTTCACCCTGCGGGCCTTGAGGACCGGCAGGACCTTGGAGTGCATTAATATATGTTGAATCGGAGGTCAGCAGCTGGGCGACTTCCTGTGCGGTGGCACCGTCCTGACCGTTTGCACCGTCGCGACCGTTGGTCACGGTGAAGGTGGTAGTAGTGGTGTCACTGTAATGGATCGTATAAATCTGTTCCTGTGGATTCTGATCGTTGGTCACAGGACCAGTGATGCCCGTAATGCCACGGCCTTGCGGACCTTGCACACCTTGTTCACCCTGTTCACCTTGGGGACCGGCAGGACCTTGCGGGCCACGGAGGGAGTCTATCAACTGTTCGGGTGTGAGGTTCGGATATTGCTGACCGAGAATGTCAAGTGCGGAGGCACCGTCTGCACCAGCTGCGCCGTTGGTCACGGTGAAGGTGCTGGTGGTGTTGTCGGTATAGTGGATGGTGTAGGTGTCTTCCAGACCGTTGGAAACGGGTCCGGTGATTTCGGAGATACCGCGGCAGGAGGTTTCGCCCCCCACATTTCCCGTACCCGTGCCGGTACCGCCCGTGGGCAACGTGATGGTGTTGCCGCCGGAAATTGTCAGCTGGTTGCCGTCAATGGACAGCGTTTGCGGGGTGCAGACGCCGGCTGCGCCGTTGGTCACGGTGAAGGTGCTGGTGGTGTTATCGCTAAAATGGATGGTGTAAATGTCCACCAGTTCGTTCTGTTCGCTTGTTTCAGGACCCGAGATTCGGATGATGCTGCGACCGTTTTCACCGGGTTCGCCCTGCGGACCCGCGGGACCCTGCAGTGCATGGGTGTAGGTGGTGTCGGAGGTCAATAGCTGGGCGACTTCCTGTGCGGAAGCCCCGTCTTGGCCGGCAGGACCTTGCGGACCTTGCGGGCCGGCAGGGCCTTGCAGTGCATGAACATATGTGGTGTCGGAGGTCAGCAGCTGGGCCACTTCCTGTGCGGAAGCGCCATCCTGTCCATCACGTCCCGCAGGACCAGCGGGACCGACAGGACCTTGCGGACCTTGAAGTGCATTAACATACGTCGTGTCGGAGGTCAGCAGTTGGGCCACTTCCTGTGCGGAGGCCCCGTCTTGGCCGGCAGGACCTTGCGGTCCTTGTGGACCTTGTGGACCGGCGGGACCTTGCAGTGCATGGATGTAGGTGGTGTCGGAGGTCAGCAGCTGGGCGACTTCCTGGGCGGAAGCACCATCCTGACCGGCAGGACCTTGCAAACCTTGTTCACCGCGTTCACCCTGCGGGCCCTGCGGACCTTGCGGGCCCTGCGGACCTTGCGGACCTTGTTCACCTTGTTCGCCGCGCTCACCTTTCAGCCACTCAAGGAAGTCGGCTTCGGTGCCTTGATGGTTGTTGTCGAGCCAAATCTGGTAGGCGGAGGCACCGTCGTTGCCTTGCGGGCCCTGCTCGCCTTGCGGCAGCACCACATAGCCGCCGTTGGACAAGAAGACGGTATCGCCGCTGATACTCAACACCTGATAGGCATCCTGCTGGGTGATGTAGCCGGCATCATTGTCGAAGATGCTGATGGGCACATCGGTGTTTTCAATCAGCGAATCCAGATGCGCGATGTCGCCCACATGTTCGGCATAGAGGGCGTAGGGTACGCTCATCAGCTGCTGCACCCCTTCGATGGTGTAGTTGTTGCCGCCTTCGGGATCCACTTCGGTTTTCAGGAAAAAGGAGCCCATGCCCCACGGGATGGAGGCGAATTCCCCAGCCACCACGGTGCCGGCGCCCACTTCCAAGGTCATCAGACCGTTGGCGTTGGTCGTCACTTGATGGGTTTCCACATAAACCGTCGCGCCCTGCGGGGAGCCGGCCAGAATGGAGACCTGCACGGAAACAGGCTGTTCGGTTACCAGCATATTGTTGGCGTCGCGCACCACCGCCTGGTAACTCATTTTTTGCGGAGCCTGTGCAAAAGCCGCCGCAATGGCAATCACAAGGATTGCAAAAAAGGTAAGGACTTTTTTCATATTTATATAATTTTGAACTTATTATCGTTTATCGGGCCAGTTTCACCACCTTGAACGTCTTCAGGTTTTGCTTTCCGCTATAGACGTTTACGAAATAGATGCCGGGGGCGTAGGAGGAGAAGTCCATCTCGGTGAGACTTCCTTCAATCTTTTTCTGGAAAAGATATTTTCCGTTGGAGTCGTAGATTCTCACCTCATCCAAGCCCATCCACGAATCGCACTGCAGGTTGCAGGTGGAGAGGGTTGGGTTGGGGTAGAGTTTTGCCGTAAGCGTGATGTCGGGACGCTCGTCCACGCCCACCACGGAAATCTCGAAGGGCTGTTGCACACCTTCGGAGATGGAGGTGGTGCCGTCGTTGTTGGTCTGGACGGCGATTTGTCCGGCAGTGTAGGTCACGGTGCCGCCGTTTCCGGAGGCGGTGCCGCCCGCAGGAACGATGGCGCTCTGCGCCTGTGCGGTCATCAGGGCAAGAAGACACACTGCGGTAAATAGTACGATTGTTTTTTTCATATTTATTCGGATTTTTTCAATTTAGAGTCAAAGGTCATCATCACTTCACACTCACGTTTACCTCTTTCGATTTCTGCGAGCGTTTGCCTGTGCCGAGGAACATCTGGATGGAGTATGTTACCTTTTGGCCCGGCTTTACTTGGCAGTCGGTGTAAGTGGTTTCGCCACGCTGGAAGCTGGCCAGCGCGTAGGCCGGTCCGCCGTCCACCGATTTGTAAATCACACCATAGTAATTGCTTTTTGATTTGTATTCGTAGGAAAATTCGAGATTGACGCAGGTTTTGTTTTTGTTCATCGAAGCCTTCAAGGTGAGGGGGATTTCAATGATGGAGGCGCCGCGGAAACGAATGGTCGTCTGGCCAGTCTTGCCAGAGGAGAGTTTGCCGTCGTCCAGCACCTCGATACAGTAGTTGTAGTTCTTGGCGGAGGGTTCGGGGTAGTCCACGAAAACGATGAGTTCGTCGGGCTTCAGTTCGTCGGGCGTGATGATACGGACGCATTTCCATTGTGCCTCATTGTCGAGCTTGCGGTAGATATAGTAGAAGGCCACATCCTCGGAGGTGCTTTGCAGCCACTTGAAGGTGACAGACTCGCCATCCTGCGTGTGGTCTTTCAACACGGCGATGCCGGGCGGGATGATGTCGGGCACGGGCACGGCCAGCGTATCGGAAGGGCTGGAGAAGTTGTGGCTGAAGTCTTCCGCCACCACATAAAAGTAGATGTTTTTGGTCAAGGTCTTGCGGAAGAGGGTGTCCGTATAGACGGTGTCTTCCACACGGCGACCGGTCTTCTGGATAAAGTCGTGGTCGATCTGGTTGGCAAAATAGACGCGGTAGCCTAAAATGTCTCTCTCTGGATTCGGATGCCACTGCATAAAGACGGCGCCGGCGGTGTCCACCACGGCTGTCAGGCCAGTAGGCGGAGTGGGGGGTACATCATCTTCAATGTTGTTGATTTGCGACAGCGAGTAGGAGAAGTTGTTATTGTTGTCCACCGCAAACACGCGATAGTAGCCACGGCTGCGGTCGTGGGCTTTCTTGTCCACCCACTGGCGGGTTTTGGGCGGGAGCAGGTCGGTGATTTTGTCCCACGGTCCGGCCGGGTCGTTGGAGAAGGCAATGATGAAGCCCTTCAGGTCTTCATCCTGTTGGTCCATTGTCCAGTCGAGGGTACAGGTCTTGTTGTCTTCGGGCACAATCTCATCCAAGACCGGGATGGTGGGCGGGATGATGTCCTCCATCTGGAAAGGTTCGGACTTGCGTTCTGGCGCGAAATCGCCGAAGGCGTCGAAGGCCCTCACCCGATAGATGTACTTCACCCCAAGTTTCAGCGAGTCGATGTAGCCGACATTGTCCTCCAGTAGCATGGCGATGTCGTGTCCGAGGCCTTCGTAGGTCTCTTCGTCGGGATTATAGCCGTAGATGGGGGTCTCGTTGAGGGCTTCCCAATGGCGGCCGTTGTCGGTGCTGCGTTCAAGGTAGTAACCCGAAAGCTTGTTTTTGTTCCAGTAGATGAAGGCGGTGAAGGGACCGTTCTGGTAAATTTCGATGGGTGGAATTTGCTCGTCGGTGGAGCGGACGAACGGCACGCACAGCACATCTACGATGTTGATGGGGGTGAGGGCCATCTCTTCCGGCACGAGGCATTCAACCCGGTAGGTGTAGGTCTCTCCTTTTTTAACATCCCTATCCACATAGCGCAGACCGATGGCATCGGCGGCATCCCTGCTCATTTCGGCGGCCAAGTAGGCCATGGCTTGTCGCTGGGTCTGTTCCTGTTCGCGGCGGAACACGAAGTTTTCGAAGCCTTCCGACTCTTTCGGGTCGAAGTACGACGGACCGTACAAGGCTTGTGCGGCGGCACCCACATAGAGGTTGGTGGAGTCGTAGCGTTGCATCATCTCTTCCAATGTCATTGGCTTAATAGGTTGTGGGTTCAGCACTTTCGTGAAGACTGTGTCCCCATCTTTAATCTCGGATTCCGACTTGTCGCGGATGATGTTCCACCCGTAGTAGTTGGCGGAAAGCCACACACCCGCATTCTGGGGTGCCCAGCGCAGCACCACGCTGTCGCCGTAACTTCGGGCCACCACCGTGAAGTCATACATCGGACGGTCGTATTCACCGTTGTTGGCGGCAGAAAGCGTGTCCGGCGCGGTGGCGGTCGGGATGTCCTGTGCCGACAGTTGGAGGCCCGTCGTCAGACAAGCCAAACACATCATTATGATAATAGTATTTTTTAACTTTTTCATTTTTCAATGATTTTAGCAAGATGAAACATTAACGGCCAAATTCGGCATCACCCGAGTCCTTGATTTGAATGGCCTGACTCTTGAATAATTTGTCCTTGATGGTAGTATTGTAGATGTTGACGTAGTAGTAGCAGTTGTCGGGGGTGAGCATGGCATTCGGATAGAAAATGCGGGACGATTGAACTTGGCCTTTTTTCACCGCATTGGCGATTTCCATCAGTTTGGTTTCAAAATCAGCGAACTGCGAAGAAAGGTAGTAAATGCGCAGGTTGTTTCTCAACTTGTTAGCGATGTTTTTGTACATATTGTCGGAATACCAGAAGCCGAGCATGTTGACTTTTGTGGTATAGTACTTATGCTTCCCTTTTTCGGCCTGGTTGTCACGACAATTGTAATACTTGGTGGAGTTTTTGTAGAAGTAGAAGTCGCGGTCAAAACCGTACCCTTCACGGTCAAGGCACTGGCCGGCGGCACTCCACCAGTACTTGGCCCACATGGCATCTTTCAACTGCAAGTCGCTGGCATAGATGAAATCTTCATTTTTGTTATAGAAATGGAGATAATCCCCGCGAGTGGTGTAGTAGGAACTTTGTTCACCCAGCCAGATGTCGTCCAATGCGGTCATGTAATGGGTGACAATGTAGATTTCGGGGATGTCGAACGGGAAGGTGGGGTGTGAGAATTTGGCATTTTTGTACTTGGAGGAATAGTAGTCCTTGAAGTAATCGACCTTGTGGCTCCATCCGCGTTGGTTGAACTTTTGAGCATGCTGTTGGTTGAACTGCATGAAGTCGTGGAACATCTTGATGTCGTTCACGATGGCATGGGTGGCATAGTCGGTGATGGTGACGCGGTAGGTGCCGTTGCCCTGTCCCAGAGAAAGTCTTGAGGTATATTGCGGCTCAAAGTATTTGTCGTCCATCGCTTCAAGCTCTTGGTTGCTGGAGACATCGAGGAGGCAGGGAACATCGATGGTGGTGGGATGGTATCCATTGGCCGCACACTGGGTGTAGTTGGTTCCTCCCTTGATACGCAGGTCGATGCGGGAGAACGTCGAACTGTAGTTGGCCACGAAGCCGCGGGCAAGGATGTTCTTCAATTCGGTCTTCAAGTAGGGATCGGTGACGGTGGATTTTCCTGTCTTGCTGTAGTCCACTTCACCCTTGTCGTCGGTGTGGCGCACCTCCATCAGCGGAGTCTGCTTGAAGTCGCGCTCCATATCGATAAAATGCTGGAAGTACTTGGTGTGCATGTAATGCAAGTTGGGGTCGCCGCCGTCCTTGAGGGCAAGGAAGAAGCGCGGCGGCATGACGCAGTCGGTGTTGTAGCGTTTCGCATCCTGCGGGTCGTAGGGCAGGAAAATCCAGAAATCGCGCCACGAGGTGACTTTCACGGTGATGTTGCTGCTTCCCACATTCACCGTGCCATTTGCGATCTCTTCGGCGAGAATGTCGTATTTCGCTGGGTCTTTTCCGTAGGTATAGCAGCCATACGAGAACCTGCGGGCGAGGTATTCGCTGTAGGTCTTGTAGTTGAAATCGGCCCACCACGTCCATTCATACACGCAGTCGCCAACGGAGGCAGCCACCTTGTAGCTGCTCTTCATCTGGGTACGATAGTAGGTCATGGAGTCTTTTCCGTATTCCATCTTGTTGGAATAAATTTCCTCCATCTGTTGGTTCTGGATGTTGATTTTTTTCTTTCCGCTGGAGGAATTGTTGCTGCTGTGGGCATTCTGTGCCTGCGTGTAGGTGGCGTTGGAGATGCGCTGGCTGTACTCTTTCTTCTTTTCGGTAAGTGCGGCGTTGGCTGCAGCCATCGCATTTTGGTAGGCATTCTTTTCCACCACAAGGAATTTCAGCATGTGTGGGCCGTAACCTCTGTCTCCATACTCTTTCTTTGGCAACTGCACCTTCACGTAAGGGACGGTGGCGTTGGGATAGTAGGTATAGGAGCACTCTTGGGGTTCTCCCATCTCACCGCTATAGGTCAGAAGGTATATCTTGAGCATCTTGCCGTTGCTGCTCAATTGGCTCTTGTCAAAGAGGTCGTCCTTGCGGCGGAAAAGATAGAGCATGGCATACGGGGTGGCATTGCTGCCCGAACCGGTATGGACATATTCTTCGGTCGGGAAAAGGCGGTCGCCGTTGTATGGCCACGAGTACACCACCTGATTATTCAGTCCATAGCCCAATGCTTTGGTTTTGAAGTAGAAGGTGCTGTCGCGTTTGTATTGTCTTACAATCTTCTTCCCGTTCTTATCATCATAGAAAGTGGGGTCGAACCAATCGTAGCTGCTGGTCGAGCTCTTCATTGTCCCCTTGTTCGGACCGGTAACATAGTAAGGGTTGTCCTTACCTGCTCCATTGTCAATCTTGGACAGCTCCTTGGCAGGCACTTTTTGTCTCCACTCAAAACCGCGGGCATAGAGGTAGAGTTTGTTGAAGCAGTCCTCCACAAGGCCGCCTTCATTGGTTTCAAAGAACAGGGCGTTGGCATCATCACGGCTGGAGGTGAACTTCATGGTCTGCAAGGTGGAAGGATTGGCGTAACTGCCTTTCTCCGTTTTCTTGAGCTGGTATTTAACCTTGCTTTCTACCAATGTGAAATAGAATTTACGGGCGTTCTTGCCATCGTTGTCGGCGAGATAAACCTCTTTGTCCCACGGCATGTTGGAGATAATCTTACCCACTTGCAGCGGCGACTGGAGGTTGCTGTTGGTCTTGGCTGCTGCCTCTGTTTCAAAGCCCGGTGTCACATTCTGGAACAGCTTCACGTTGGCCAACGGGTCGCCCGCGCCGGGCACACACACATCGCCTACTTTGAAATCGACGCTGGTGCTGAACTTGAGCAGTCCTCCCAGCAGGTTGATTTTGAAACGCAGCATACCGTAGGCGTACGACGGGTTCGGGCCGCCGCCCTGCAACAATGCACCGATACCGGCACTGAAGAGGGAGAACTCACCCTTCCAGAATCCGAGGTTGATTTTCAGACCCACATCGCCCTGCAAGGCTGCATATACGCGCCCCAGTGCGTAGAAATTGTTCTTGCCAATCTGCGGATGACCGGGGCATCCCTGACCACTTACATCCAGCAAAGCCACATCGAAGCCGAGGTCGGCCGTTACGTGTACATAGAGGAAGAAGTCAAGCGAGATCTTGGCATGGAAGGTGGAACCCAGGCAGAAGCCGCCGCCCTTGTCGATAGCCAGCCAGTCGGTGCTCTTTAGCTTACGGGCATTTTTCACGCCTTCATCGTCGGTGTCCATCTTCTTGTCGTCGTCCTCCAGACCGAAGAATTTCTTCAAGTCGTTGCTGAGCGGAGGCATCTGATAGGCGAAGGCGTTACCTGTCTGCATATAGAAAGTGAACTCGGCTTCGGCGCTGCACACCACCATGTCGAGCTTGCTTTTCAACTGCACGCGTTCCTCGTATTTCGGTTTGCCGATGGCGAAATACCAATCGGTGGAGTTGGCCTTGTGGTTGCCGTCTTTTTTTCTATAATGTTTCAATTCGAAGTCAATCGGAATACTGGCGGTAAGGCTGAAGGAGGGCTTTCCGCTGTTGCCGCTGGTGGAAGCTTCTGCGGCGTTCTCACGGGCACTCGCGTCATGGCTGCCGATGCCCGACTTGCCGGTCAGTGCGTTCAGGGCCTTGGTCACATTGGAACTGGTCAACAAGGAACTACCACCGTGCACACCGCTCAAGGTGCTTCCTAATACTGTGGAACTTGCACCTTCCAGAAGTTTGCTGAGGTTGATGTCTGCCTTCACCGCGATGGAGAGACGGAAGTAGTCGTAAACATCGGTTCTCTCATAGCCCATGATGGCTTTGGCCTTGACCAATGGGGAGTTGTTGTTGCTGCCGTCGCCAGGGGTCTTGGTCTTGTCCATCTTGCTCATCACATAGGCGTTGGCATCGATGAACACGCCGGAGAAATGTTTGTTAGCGATACGCAACGAGACCAGACCGTCGGCATTCATGGTGTTTTCCGCACCGGTCAGCACGAGGCTGATACCGGCGTTGGCCACCCAGCTTCCCCGGTCGGGTGTGAACTCCATACCGGAGGCGGACATTGCGTTTTCATTAGTGTTCTTTTCGGCTTTTTTCAACAGGTTGACAGCGCTATAGCTCGGGTCTGTCAGGCTCTTCGAGGCTTTCATATTGTAAGCAAAGCCGCCGGAGAAACCGTTGATGCTGACCGCACCGAGGGCAATGCCGCCGGGGAACTTACAGGAACCGTCGAAGAACCACCATGTGTATTTACCTTTGGTGTCGGATTTCGTGCCGAAGCCCACGCTCATGGTCAGGGTCACCTTGCTCATGATGGTGACGGACAGGTTACCGCCGAAGCCATCGCCCATCGCGCCGCCCGACACGGACAAGCCGCTGAGCGCATTGATACCGCCGCCGCCGCCGGAGCTACCAGAGCCAGAACCGGAATTACCTCCTCCACCGCCAGAGCCGGAACTTCCCTTGCCCGTACTGCTAAAGAAGTCCAGAACTCCATCCAATGTAAATACCTCGAAATCAATTTTATCCAAAGAAATAGATTCCAGTTTGGCATCCACTTTCTTCACATGGAAGTGGTTGGTGGGTTCCACAATGCCCCAGACGGAGAAGCCGCAGCTCGCACCCAGGTCGGTGCCTTCCGTGGCGAACTTGATCTGGCCACCCACCTTGAAACCAAGTTTCAGGTCACTTTTTTCAAAAGTAACAATCGGGTCGAATTTGGTAAGACTGAAGGTGAAGCCCGCGAAGGAGACCGAGCCGATAGGCTCCCCTTTCTCGTCCACCTGCAGGCCGCTGCCGCTCGACGGTGCACCGCCGATGGTCTTTTGCGGGGAAGCAAACGACCAATCACCGATGTCAAACTCGAACTTATCAATGGAGGCATCGGCTTTGCCGCTCTGCCAGTTGCGCATGCCCATGTGCTCGAACTTCGCCAAGGCACAGTTGACGGGAATGCCTATTTTGTCGAACGCCACGTTGATCTTGCCGTTCATCGTCAGGTCGATGCGGGTGCCCGACTCTTTGTATATCTTCTTGATTCTGAAATACGAAGACTTCGGATCAAAGTCCACAGAAGCAAGCCACATATCGAGCTTGAGGGTGTCTTCCACCGCCTTGATGCTGAACTCGAGGCTGTCGGAGCCGATGGAGCAGTCGTAGGCGAAGCCGCCGCTGAACAGCGGGATGCCGAAGCCGCCCTTGATGACACCGGCCTTATACTGGCCCTTCAGGAATTTCACGCTGACGGTATCAAGGGAGAAGGCCCAACCGCCGCCCGACTTCGTGTCGGCACGGAAAATGTCGCGGGCGAAAATCTCGGCAGTGAAACCGTACTTGTCAATAATCAACCCCTTGGCGCCGAAGTTGATACGGCTGCCGGGATAGCAATAGTGAACGGAATCCTTGATGGTTCCGTTGATGCCGTAAGTGTAGGAGACCACAGAATCCTTAGGACCTTCCTGGTCGCTGAAGGTATTGCTGATTTCATCGGAAAGGAACACCGTGAGTTCATCCCAATAGAAGCCCTGCCACTCTTTGGTGGCCTTGCCGATTTTTTTCAGACGCTCTTTCTTCTGTTCCTCGGTTTCATTTTCCTTGGCTTTGGCTTCCGCTCCGAGGAGGTATTCCCCGTCGATGGCCACCTCTTTCGGACTTTCGGTGGAGGAGTGGTCGTAGAAGATGCCCCTGCCGGTCGGCACGAAAGTGAAACGGTCGCAACCGGCGACGGCAAACGGATCCATCTTGATACGGGCTACCCAGTCGTCCCAGTCCTTGATTTTGGCCAAAAGGTCCGCCTGTACCACCTTTCCTTTCCGTGGAGTCCCGTCCTTCTCGATACCCATCACATCGTTACTGTTCATATCGAACTGGATTTCGGCCATCATATAGGAGAGCTTTCCAGTATCTACCACAATGACAGTACCATCCTTCGGGTCGGCGAAGTTGGACGATTTCTTGAACCGCATCTTGTAGCCATCGTTCAGGTCGATTTCGTAATCGCGGCCCATAAACAACTCAATATGCTTGCTGGAGTTGCCGAGGAAGCCCTGCTGGTCCATACAGATGTTGTTCGCGAGGAAAGGCACATAGGTATTGTCGCTTTGTGCGGCGAAGATGGCCCAGATGTTCATCAACGCCGTCACGGGCGAGAAGTACATGTTGTTGATGGCGAAAATCACATTCTTCGAACCCGTGATTTCCTCATCGGTAATGCTCAACGGGAAGGTCAGCACCTGCGTGGCGACATTCTCACCCACGAGGGGACCCAACAGCCCGCCGTATTTCTTGGCATACTTTTCACCATATTCCTTGAACTTGTCATAATAACCTTTAACTGTTTCATTCTCGCCGAGTTTCGAGACCACTGCATTGATGTCGTCATTACTCCACTCATCCAAATCCAAGTCGTTGGTCAAAGCATCCAGATAGGTGGAGGAGTCGGTGGCGGTACTTACGGCCGTGCCTTTGATAATCTGGAAATCCTTGTTGATCTGGATGGAGTCGAGCTTCACCTTCAACCGCACATCCACACCCAGCGGATGCCAGACTACATAGCCGTCACCATTGTACACCTTTTTGGCCGTATCAAAGACGGCGGTCTGCATCACCAACGGGAACTCGCCCATCTTCAGTTGTACTTTATTGGTAATCAAGCTGTCAGGGGTCGGCGTGATGGTCTCCTTACTCAACTTGTCCAGCGCTTTCGGGAAGCACTTGATCTTGTCGTTGATGTCGGCCACAAATTCCGGCGGATCTTTCAACTTGAAAGCCGCAACGTGGGATTTTCCTTTATTAATAATATTGTAATGCTGCGAGGTGTCCACCATCTGTTTGATCTTCATCTCCAAGACAGCCACATACTGGTCCTTCGTCTTCAAGGTGTCGAACAGGAGCGAGTCGATGTATTCGGTGGCCGTGATGCTGTCCTTCACGAAGAAGAAGCTTTTCACCTGATTCGGTTTCTTGCCCTTGGGCAGCTTACCCACGCTGAGTTTGTAATAGACGGAGTCACCGTAATCTACGCCTGTGGCCTTTTTCCAGCGGAAGGCGAAACTCTCACGCTTCACCACCTCGGGGAATTCGGCCTCCACCCATGTGGTGTCGTTCACATCCTTGTGCGAGAGGTCCACCGGATAGGTGAACTGCGGCGGATAGACCTTGTCAAGGGCGCCGCTGTCGATGCCCCACGCAAAGACCACATCGGAACTGTAGTTGTCCGTCCCGAACATCACCTGATTGACGATGCTGTCGCGACTGCTGGGCATACTGTGGATGTACTCCGTGATGGTGTAGGTGGTTTGCTGGTTGTAGGAGTAGAAGGTTTCCGCGTCAAGATGCAACACATACTTGTACCCTTTCTGGAGGGTATCCTTCCATTGCTGCGGGAATAGCATCAGCTGAACGGGATCCACGGAGAAAGTGGCGTCGGGACGGTTGCACTCCACCGTTTTCTTGCAGATGGGCTGCACATTCATTGAGTTGGCGACTTCTCCGCCCACATACTCGTAGAGGGAGGCCGTATACCGAACCCTGAAAACGGAATCGCCGCGCACCGGCATCCATTTCACTTGCAGGGTGTCGGACGGGGTGACCTGATAGTAGGGTTCGTTGCCCCCGACGTAGGAGCTGTAGTGGTCGTCGGAAGGTGCCAGCGTGGATTCCGCCGGCAATCTGGAAATGAGTGCGTTATAGGTGCTGTTGTCCTTACCCGGGGTGACAAAGTAGGGATCACGGATGTTCTTTTTCACCTGGGCGCGGTTATCGGAGGTGGAGGAGGTGGTGCTGCCCTGCGGGTCTTGGATGATTTCGGATTGGCCCCAAACAAAGGCAATCACCTGGCTTTTGCCTTCGTTGCCCAAAGCGACCTCCGTCAGCAGGCTGCTCCGCAAGGTCGCGATTACCTGCGCCGCATACACATGTCCTACCTGCAACCGGAAGTGCCGGTTGGCGGTCGTGTCGTGCAGGTACGACGTGCGGTTCCTATTCTCGATGGTGGCAATGGTGGCGTTCTGGTTGATAGCCTCCTGGATGTTCTGGTTCTTGTAAACCTCGACAATCTTGAGCGTATAGTTGAAATCGCTTACCGTCAAACAGTTGGAAATGACGCCTGTCCATGTGAAGTTCACGTTGCGCGACAGAGGAAGCACCGTATATTGGCTGCTTTCACGGTTGTCGGAGGAGATGTTGCCGCCGCCCAGCAGGTTGTTGGCGGGGTTGCTGTTGTTGAGGTTGCCGGCGCTGTATCCGTTGATCGGCGAGGTGAATTCAGGCGCGGAACCCGAATAGCATATCGTGAACGTATAGCACACCTCTTCGCCCGCCGCAATGGGGTTCTGGTTGTTGTAGCCGTCCCAGATGTACGGCTTGATGCAGAACTTGTACTGTCCCTCGGGCAGCGTGAACACGGTGTTGGTCAACTGGCTGCGGTCCACATTTGTGACGTACGCGGCAGCGTTGAGGTTACCGATGATCTGGTCGAAGTGGTTGCGGTGCAGTATCAGCGGCGTGGCACCGATGGTGAGCGGGGTCTGCGGCTGGTATTCCTTGTTCGTATAGACAAAGAAACTCTCGTTGGTGGCCGAGAACTCGCAAGAGAGGGAGATGGTGAAATAGATCTGCTTCTCCTCCGGGGTGGTGTTGATCATCTGGATGTTGAAATAGCGTCCTGGATCGTCAAGGTAGCTGAAACCCGTGGCGGGGAACATCCGCACCTTCGGCGTGATGGTGGTCACAATGTCCGTTTGCGCCGAAACGTTGAAGAGCTGGAACAGTGCAGCCAGAAAGACAAGGGAGAGGGTAAGTGCTCTTTTCATATCGTTGATTTTTATTTTGTTGACGATTGTTGTTTCTGAAGTTTATGCGCCTGACGGGCGAGGCGGTGCTCTTCGCGCTCCTGCTTGGTCATCTTCTTGATGACACGTGCCGCGAAAGCGTAGGAGTACGCAAGGGTGAAGCGGCAGTCGAGGGTGGACTGGATGCGCTGCCCGATGATTTCCCGGTCGTTGAAGTTGCTCAACGACAGATAGAGGGAGGCGGTGTGCGCATTCTTGTAGCTGAAGTTGCTGCCGATGCTGTTGCTGATGGAGAAATTGTTGGTTGCGCCTTCCATCTTTTGGATGTTGTATCCGAAAGACCCATTATAGGAGAGGGTCCAGTTGGTCTTCTCTTTCTTCAAAATCTTGTAACGAAGCCCCACGTTGAGGGTGTGTGCATCGTACTTGGCATATTCCGACGAGGACATGGAGAAGTCGTAGCCGCAGTCGAAGCCGAGGCGGATGGCGTCGAAGTCGATGCCGTACCCGATGCCGACAGTCATCGTCTTCACATTCATACCATTGGGCGATAGTTTATTGAGGTTCTTGTTCTGGACGAAGTTGAAGTTCAGGTTGATGGTATGGGCGTATGTCTTTTCAAAATTGACGCTGGGTGCGATCGACAGTGTGTGGACAATCTGGTTGATTCGCAGGCTGTCGGGAACGAGGTAGGTGCCGTCGTACTGGTCCTGCTTGATGCCGTTGTAGTTGATGCCGAGGTTGAAGTGGCTGCCGATGTTGTTGTTCCAGTTGATGGAGTAGGTGGCCACTTGGTTGGTGTACATCTGTTTCTTGTTGAGGTTGTCGCGCTGGAAGTATCCGACCGCGCTGATGTTGGAGTGTCCCTTGAAGAGGGAGGTGTTGATGACTGCGCCCACGCTGTGGGAGTTCTGGTTGAAGTTGGCCGCACCCAACGACACGTAGTCGGGCTGGATGAAGCGGTAGGTGAGGCTTGCGGTGAAGTTGCGGGCCATGAAGTTCATGGAGGCGTCACCGGCGAAGCGGAGGATGGTGTTGTTGCGGACTGCCAGCAGCCATTCCGTGTTTTTCAGCAGCTTGTCCACTTTCTCGTCCTCCCGCAGGCTGCCCGCGAGCGTGTCGCGGATGTCCTGCGTGTAGAGGCTGGCGCCGAGGTTGGCGGTGAAGGCAAACCATTTCTTGATGGCGAAACGTCCCGAAAGACCGAGGGTGATGTTGTCGCGCGGGGCGATGGAGTCCTGCCACACCTGCGGCAGCGACTTGATGGCATCCTTGGCCTTCAGGAAACTGAAGTCGATGAAGTTGCGCTCGTTGCCGCCACCGACACGGAAGCCGACGGCGTCGCGGCGGTACTGCGGCAGCTCGGCCTCCGGCACGTTCAGACCCAGCAGGGAATCCGCTAATTGCTGGAACGCGCTGCGGTCGTCATACCCTTTGATGCGGGAGGCTTGCTGGAGATGGCCGCCGAACACGCCCATACGGAACTTCTTTCCCTGATACTCCGCACCTAGCCCGAGGAACGTCAGTCCCGAATAGGTGTAGTTGGAGAAATGCATGCTGCTGTGCCCGATGTGGAACTTCCAGTTGCGCCACGTCGGCATAAAGCCCAGGTGGAACGTCGGCAGCTGCGGATAGGAGAAAGAGGTGGTGTTGTTGGCGAAATAGAACGAGAAGGGCAGCTGGAAACTGTAGAACGACAGGTTGATGCTGGCGTAGATGTTGGCCGAGAAAGGCGTGCTCCCCGGATGGTTGGAGTTGTAGGACACACCCGCCCCTGCGCCAACAGTACCGCTGATGGCAAACGGGTCAGCGTTCTTGATTTCGTTAATCTTGTCCCGGATGCCCTGTCCTTGAAGTCCTTGGAAGGCAATCATCAGAAAAGTTAGCAGTAGGAAAGATAGTTTTCTCTGTTTCAATGGATAAATATGTTGCAATATACCTATGATTTTAATTAATAAATATATATCATTGTAATTCAAATAATTACAATAAATGCATGTTGCTATAAAATTTTGGCAAAAGTAGGAAATTTTTCAGCGAAAAGCAAAAAAAAAGACGACCCAAAAGTCGTCTTTTTCAATTTTTTTGTACTGGATGCGGGAGTCGAACCCGCGATCTTCAGGATGAAAACCTGATGTCCTAGGCCACTAGACGAATCCAGCATTCCCCATCAAAATGAGGGTGCAAAAATAGTAAAATTTTCATTACACCCGATGTTTGATGAAAAAATTAATTTTTTTTAATCTTTGTCCGGTTCAAACCTGAAACCCAGGCGTTTACCAGTCTTCAAAATCATGTTCTGGTCCTCAATCTGCAGGATGTCGTTGACAGAAATCTCCAATAAATGGGAATATTCCGGCACCAAAAGGTCAAAATTGATGGTATATTTGATGGCCGACTGGAGGATGTCCATCACGGCGTCGCGGTCGAGCTCCTTGCTGTTGAAATTGTTGAGCACGCTCGCCAGCTCCCGTTTTCCTTCCACATAGAAATGCTTGTCCTTGTTGACGAAAATCCGTCCGATCATGTAGCCGGAGTCGTTGATCCGGTTGTAGCGGAAGGAGTCGTTGAGGAAGTTGAAAATCTGGATCATGCCGCAATAGGAGCGGTCCTTGTCCTCCTTGATGTAGGGGGTCTTCATCACTTCGTGGTCGCGGGGAAACTCGAAGATGTTGGTGTGCATCAGGAAGATGAGCACGTCGCCGGCGAACCGGATCTTGAACTCGTGCAGGTTTTTGCCGTTGAAATCGACCGACACACGGGGGTGCTGCTCGGCGTAATTCTCTTCGTAATAGTCTTCAAACTCCTTGGCGCAGGACTTGAAAAGCTCCATGGTTTCGAGGGTGCTGGCGTAAATCTGCTGCTTCAGCTCCCCTTTCTGGATCAATAATTCGCAAATTGTTGAATGTTCTTCCATATATGTTTTTGATGGTTATTTCAAAGTGAGATAATCTAAAGGATTGAGGGGGAATCCGTTGTGCCACAGCTCGAAGTGGAGGTGGGTTCCCTTGTCGGTGGTGCCGCTGTGGCCCATCTCGGCGATGGGTTCGCCGGCGCTCACCTTGGCACCGGCGGTCTTCAGCAGCACGCGGTTGTGCTTGTAGATGGAGATGACGTTGTCGTGGTGCTGGATGATGAGGACGTTGCCGTCCATCGCGTCGAAGCCGGCGAAGACCACCATGCCGTCGCCGGCGCTGGTGATGAGGGTGCCGGGGCGGTTGGCGATGTCGATTCCGTACTGGCTCTGCGCCACGCTGTAGTACCCGACGATGGTTCCCGTGGTGGGCGGCTGCATGAAAAGATTGCGGATGTCGGCCCTGCGGTTCACCGCCACCTCCTCGGTGGCCTGCTTCACCATCAGGGTCTTGATGAGGTCCGCCGACTCCTCGCGCAGCGCCAGCTCCGCCTCCGTGTGCGCCTCCAGCTCCTCCTGCCCTATGACCGGACGGTTGCTGTCCTCCTCCACCTTCTCCATCTCGTCAGGCATCACCTCATCGTTCATGATCCGGTAGAAATTGTCGATATACTGCCGGTTCTGCGCCAGCAAAATCTCCACGGAATCCACCTTGCGCGACATCTCGCGGTACTTGCGGTACTCGTCGTGGTGCCGCCACCCCGTGACATAGATGCCCAGCGGCGTGAAGGCAATCAGCAGCCCCGTCAGCAAAATGAGGGCGAAAGCGGAAAGGGTCACCACCACGAAGATGTTGCGGGGACTCAGCTTGAATGCGAAGACATCCCGCTGGGTCGTATCCTCGCGAATCAGCAGGTGAAAACGGGTCTTCCAATTCTTCCTGAGCTTCTGCCAGAGAGTGGGAATCTTCCGCAAAAAATCCTTGAAACGCCCCGCCATCTTCTCTTGTTAAATGTATTTCTCGCCGTAGTCAAGCTCCACGTCGTTCACGTACTGGCGTATCTGCTGCTCGTTCTCCTTTTTGCAGATGAGGAGCACATTGTCGTTGTCCACAATGATGAAATCCTCCATCCCTTGCAGCACGACGGCCTTCTCGCCCGGCACATTGATGATGCATCCGTTTGTACCGTAGGTCTTTACGCGGTTTCCTGCCACCACATTGCTGTTTTCATCCTTCTCGCTTACCTCGTAGAGGGAGCCCCACGTGCCGAGGTCGGACCAACCGAAGTCGGCGGCATAGACACACACGTTGGCCGCCTTCTCCATCACGCCGTAGTCGATGGAGATGTTGCGGCACACCTGGTAGGTGGCGTTGATGAAAGGCTGTTCCGCCGAGGTGTTGTAAAGTCCCTCGCCCTGCCGGAACAGGTCGTTGACCTCCGGAAGGTAGCGGTTGAACGCCTTTTCTATCTCTTTCAGCGACCACATGAAAATGCCGGCGTTCCAAAGGAATTCGCCGCTTTCCACAAACTGTTTGGCCACTTCCAGTTCCGGTTTCTCGGTGAAGATTTTCACATCGTAGATGGAGGCGTTCCATCCGTAGGAGCGCTCCTCGTTATATTGGATGTAACCGTAGCCGGTATTGGGGTGGGAGGGTCGGATGCCGATGGTAAGGAGCTTTTCATTCTCCTTTACGAAGTTCAAGCCATTGAGAATCACATCTTTGAAAACATCTTCCTTGAGAATGATGTGGTCGGACGGGGCCACCACGATGACGGCATCGGGATTTTTCGCCTTGATTTTGAAATTGGCGTAGGCGATGCAGGGAGCGGTGTTGCGGCGGGCGGGCTCCAACACGATCTGTTCGTCGCCGATGCCGGCCAGCTGCTCCTTCACGAGGTGCGCGTAGCTCTTGTTGGTGATGATATAGATGTTTTCCTTCGGGCAGATTTCCTGAAAACGGCGGTAGGTCTTCTGGATGAGCGACTCGCCGTCGCCAAGGATGTCGATGAACTGTTTGGGAGTATGCGAGCGGCTGAGGGGCCAGAAGCGTGCGCCTACACCGCCTGCCATGATGACGCAATAAAAGTTTTTATCCATTACTAATTTAAGGTTGCAAAATGAGGGTGCAAAGGTACGGCAATTTTTTTAATTATTTGTCGTACTTTTGCCGCTCTAAAATCAAAGGCGACAGATGGCTAAAAAACGGATTTTGATGGCGATGAGCGGCGGTATCGACAGCACCGTTTCCGCAATGCTCCTTTTGGAACAGGGGTATGAACTGGTGGGCGCCACCTTCCGCACGTTCGACAGCATCAAGGAGAGTTGTATCGCCAAAGAGCGTGGCTGTTGCAGCATCGACTCCATCATGGAGGCGCGCCATCTGGCTGAGCAGCTGGGTTTTGAACATCATATTTTGGATTTTCGGGAGGCCTTTAAGGAGCATGTCATTGGCGATTTCATCCATGAATATATGAACGGACGCACGCCCAACCCGTGTGTGTTGTGCAACTCTTCCATCAAATGGGGGCTGCTGTTAGACAAAGCCGATGAGCTGGGGTGCGACGGCATTGCCACGGGGCATTATGCGCGGGTGGTGCAGCGCGACGGCCATTATTATCTGGGCACTGCCGCCGACACCATGAAAGACCAGACCTATTTCTTGTGGCGGCTCACCGAGGAGAATTTGTCCCGCACCATTTTCCCGTTAGGGAATCTCACCAAGCCGGAGGTGCGAAAGATTGCCTTCGACCATGGCTTTAAGAAACTTTCTCAAAAAACTGAAAGTCAAGAAATTTGTTTTATTCCAGACAATGACTATCGCAGATTTTTGTCGGAGAATGTGCCCGATTTCGGCGAGGTAGTAAGGCCTGGTGACTTCTTGGATCGGGAAGGAAACAAGGTGGGCCAGCACGATGGTTTTCCGTTTTACACCATCGGGCAGCGCAAGGGGTTGCGGGTGGCTTTTGGCACGCCGAAGTACGTGACCGCCATTTCTGCGCGGGACAACACGGTGACGTTGGGCGACCGCGACGACCTGCTGACCACCACTTTGCGTGCGGAGGGTTGCAGTTTCACCGACGCAGAAAGGTTGCGCGAGCATCCGCAGGTGCAGGCGCGAATCCGGTACCGGAGTGCGGCGGCGGAGGCGGTTGTGAGCATCGATGGCGACAGTCTGGAACTCCGTTTCAACGAGCCGGTGTGGGGCGTTACGCCCGGACAGTCGCTGGTGCTGTATCAGGACGGCTTGGTGGTGGGCGGCGGCCTTATAGTCGGTTGATTTTCATGAGCATCATTTTTCTCCAAAAATAGGGGATAAAATTTGTTTTCTATCTTAAAAAGTTGTATTTTTGCCATCGCATTTGAAAAGATGATATGGGACGCAAACGTGTGATTTTCCTCTTTTGCTGGATTCTGCTGCTGCTCATCCTTTTGGGGGTGCTGGCCTTCAGTTTCTATCGGTTGTATGTGCAGGCTGAAAAGGCTCAAAAGGCAGCTTTCACCGGCGAAGTGCTGAAGGTGGGACGCGAGATTGCAGTGAAGTTCAACAACAGAATCAATGAGGAGTTCATGTCTGATACTGCCTTGGTATCTTTTTCCGAATCAGCAGATTCTCCGGATACCCATACTTTGTTGGTGATGAATGACGGGGTGCCGAGTGCTTTGCTCACACAGACTGTTACCGAATACCAAGGAGACCTGGTCATTCTGAAGCAGGATACCAGCTATTTCCACAGTGATGATAGTGCCAAAATTGTTGTTTTGGATACGGTGGCTACCGGACATTCCCTTTATACTGACTCCATTATCAAACGTATCGACAGTCACGATTTCACCGACATTGTGAAGAAAACGCTTCATGAATACGGGATGGATATCGCCTTTGAGTATGGTATCTTTAATTTCCCAAAAGACCACTTTGTGATCCGGAGTAAGTCGATGGATAAGAATATTGTGGACAAAGCCTATATCTTTGCTCTACAGACCAATAATACGGAGGTTTATACTCATTATCTCATCTTGAATTTTCCGTCCGAGCGTGCCTTCTTCCTCAAAAGGATGTTTCCCATCGTGCTTCCTATCGCCGGCATTGTGGTGCTGCTCAGTTTGTTGATGATCATTATGATTGTCACTCTGACGCAGCAGAAGCGCAATCAGGAGGTGAAGAATGACTTCATCAACAATATGACGCACGAGTTCAAGACTCCGATTTCTACGATTTCTCTCGCTTGTGAAGCCATGGAGGATGATTCTATCCAGACCGATGTGGCGACCAGGAAGTCGTATGTCTCCATGATTCGCGCTGAAAATGAGCGACTTCAGAAGATGGTGACCAACATTCTACAGCTGGCACAACTCAAGAAGGGGCAGCTCAAGATTAATGCTGAGGATGTGAACGTGCATGGGGTGTTGAATGCTATCGTGAGGAGTTTTTCGCTCCAGGTCACCAACCTTGGCGGCAAGTTTGTCACCCGTTTCAATGCGGAAATGCCCATCGTGGTGGCTGACAAGTCGCATATCGAAAGTATTTTCATCAATTTGATTGAAAACGCCCTCAAATACAGTAACAAGCAGCCTGTCATAGAACTCTCTACCTGGTGCGAACGGGGGATGCTGGCGGTATCGGTCACTGACAACGGCATTGGTATTTCTAAAAAGAACATTAAGCATATTTTTGATGAGTTCTATCGCGTTACCAAGGGAAATGTCCATGATAACAAAGGCTACGGACTGGGACTCAATTATGTTAAGAAGATTGTGGAGATTCATGGCGGACGGGTGAAGGTGAAAAGTGTGCTGGGAGAAGGCTCCACATTTACCGTCTATATACCTTATAAGAACAATAAAAAATGAACGATATGGAAACTTGCAAAATTTTATTAGCGGAAGATGATGTTAACTTAGGGAAGGTTCTTACGACCTATCTGGAGGCCAAGGGTTTCTCGGTGATGCACGCTAACAACGGTGAGGTCGCCTATGAGATGTTCTGCGCCAACACTTTCGGCATCTGTCTTGTGGATGTGATGATGCCCATTCAGGACGGCTTCACCCTCGCGGAGAGCATCCGCAAGGTGGACAGCAAAATCCCGATTATCTTCCTCACCGCCAAGAGTATGCAGGAGGATATCCTGCAAGGACTCTCCATCGGCGACGACTATGTTACAAAGCCCTTCTCCATGGAGGTGCTGCTCGCCCGCATCCAGACCGTACTGCGCCGCGTCAACAACACCGACGGCGACCCCAACAAGCCTGTTCAGGTGGGCGCGCTCAGTTTCGACCCCAACAAGCAGACGCTCTCCAAGAATGGCGAGGTGGTGGAAAAGCTCACCACCCGCGAGGTGGAGCTGCTCAGCATGCTGATTGAGAAGAAAAATGAGATTATGGAGAGAGGTTATGCGCTGAAGAAGATCTGGGGCGACGACAGTTTCTACAACGCCCGCAGCATGGACGTCTATATCGCCAAGTTGCGCCATAAATTCAACGAACACGACCCCAGTATCAAGATTATCAACGTGCATAGCATTGGCTTTAAGCTGGTTTTCTAACTTATCTTCTTCTGTAAGAGCGGATGCTGAGGTTTATCCTGAAGAGAATCGGTTACGGGTTGTTGCTCCTTTTTGGAGTGATAACGCTCGTTTTCTTCCTGTTCGCCGTGTTGCCCACCGACCCTGTGAGCGAGATTATGGGGCAGCACAACGACAAGAAGACCGAGGATGCCATCCGCCACCAGTTGGGGCTCGACCTGCCGATAGCCGTCCAGTATTTAGGCTACCTCAACGACCTGTCGCCTATCTCATGGCACCGCACCGATGATGCCACCAACTTTTTCTATCTGAATGACCGTAATTATCATTATGTCAAGATGATGGGTTTTGAGAAGTCGGCAGTAGTGTTGAAGGCTCCCTACCTGCGTCGCTCGTACCATGGCGACCGTCCGGTGGCTGACATCATTGCGGTGGCCTTCCCGAAAACTATGTTGCTCGCCATCGTCTCCATCATCTTCGG
>JAEEQA010000022.1 GCA_016285085.1 Bacteroidales bacterium | reverse complement strand
GATGTTGCGCCACAACTCATACATGAAGGCCTGGCAGAAACGCATGATTTCTTCGTCGGTCTTGCCAACGGGATCGAAATCGGAACCGCCCTTGCCACCGCCGAGAGGCAGGTTGGTCAAGCTGTTCTTGAAGATCTGCTCGAAACCTAAGAATTTAAGCATGGAAACGTTCACAGCCTTGTGGAAACGGAGACCGCCTTTGTAAGCACCGAGAGCGGCGTTGTACTGAACGCGGTAGCCCAAGTTGGTCTGGACTTCGCCGTTACGGTCAACCCAAGTCACGCGGAAAGTGAAGATACGATCGGGCTCGACAAGGCGCTCGACGATTTTCGCTTTTTCGAATTCGGGATGCTGGTTGTAAACTTCTTCGATAGACTCGAGAACTTCACGAACGGCCTGCAAATACTCGTTTTCACCAGGATGTTTGGCTTCCAGGTTAGCCATGATTTTTGTAACTTCCATAATATAACTTTTTTAAGTTGTTAGAATTTGTCCTCAAAAGGAGGCGCAAAAGTATGATTATTTTTTGAATTGTTGTACTCCTTTTACAGATTTATTTTTTTCATTTTTTGATGAATCTCGATGTCTGCACGCCGCGGTCGGTGACGACGTTCAAAAGGTAGATGCCTTCGCTGAGGGACGTGGTGTTAATGACCTGTTCTAAAGACGCGCCGTGGCAGGTCTCTACCATTACCGCATGGCCGGCTATATCGTAAACGGTGATTTCGCGGATGGGGCTTTCGGTTTCCACCGTCAGCGAGGTTGTGGCGGGGTTGGGGTAGAGGCTGAGGGTGCCGGCGCCGTTCTCCACGATGCCGACGGGTGCAAACAGGGAATCGATGGTGATGGTGACTTCCGTCTCTGCGCCGCATTCACCATCGGTGTAAGAGATGGTGTAGGTGTAGCTGCCCGGGAAATCGAACACGACGGTGATGGTATTGCCATCCATCATGATGGAGGCACCGGCAGTGAGGAAATAGGTGTAATCCTCATTGTAGTTGGTGATGGTGAATGCGATGCCAACAGAGCCTGTCCCTGGTTCATCGGGATTGTAGAGGGTATCCACCACGGTCCATGTGTATTCGGGAGCGATGTTGGCGCATAGGTTCTCGAAGCAGCCGAGGTCGATGGCGCTGCCGACGATACGCTCTTCACCGTACAGGTCCTCTTCGGGGAAATGGTAGCCCGATAGGTAAAGGGTGTTCGTGCTGCCGGCATCCTTGCAAACCGACTGGCTCTCAATGTAGTAATCCGTTTCAAACACCAATTCTAAATCTTCCTCGTTCTCGGGAATGCCGATAAGGGTGCAGGGCTCCGTGAAGGCGATGTCCTCTGTCGTGACGTTGAGGTTGCCCTCGCCGCTCGCCAGAACCCCTTGGATGGCCGTGTACATGCAGGTCACGTCCGACGCGCCGGCGAGCTGGTTCTCCGGCACCGTGCCGTTGTTCCAAACAATGGAGTTGAACACCGTGAAGGTGCTGCTGCCGTACACCGCGCAGCCCGTAGCCGCAGCGTTGTTGACGAAGGTGCTGTTGATGGCGCGGCAGATGGCCCCGGTGTAATAGACGGCGCCGCCGTTGGCTGTCGCTTCATTGTTGGCAAACAGGCAGTTGGAAGCGAGCAGGTTGGAGTTGCTGCCTCCGTATATCGCGCCGCCGTTGGTGCCTCTGTTCAGGAAAAACGCGCAGGCTTCAAATTCACAGCTGCTGCTGCATATCACCGCACCGCCGGGATTCGTGCAGCTGTTCAGCGAGAAGATGCAGCCTTCAAAGTGGGTGTTCTGGCCTGCGTTGACCGCACCGCCGCCGAAGCGGTTGGAACCCGTGATGGCGTTGGTCGCGCTGCAGTGGTTTTCCTCAAAGTAGCAGTTCACCGCCGCCGTCGGTGCATTGACGGTACCCGGGCGGTTGTCGAAGTAGGCGGCACCACCGCCGGAGTTGGCGGCAAAAACGGAATTCTCCGAGAAATAGCAGTCGATGAGGACAGCCGTGGAGGGAACCCATACGCCACCGCCGTTCCGCATGGCAGCATTGTCGGTAATGTAGCAGTTGCGGAGCTGCCCGTTGGCACCCATATAGACCCCGGCACCGTCCTGGTCGTCGAGGTAGCCGGTGCGGTTGGCGTAACCGCCGGTGACGGTGAAACCGTCCAGGACCACGTTGCTGATGCCGTTACAATAGACCACATGGTAGGCATTGTCGGTTTCCACATCGGGCGTGTTGGCAACATCGCCGCTGAGAACGGTTTCCATCATAGACCTCTCCTCAATGTCGGTCTCCGTTCCGTCAAAACCGCCGTAAAGGGTGACATTCTCCTTCATTACAAAGGATTTGCAGCGAACATCGTTGCTGTTGTTGAAGGTCCGTGTGGGGTAGTAGATGCCTTCCTCCACCCAGATCATATCGCCGGACTGGGCCGCGTCGATGGCATCCTGAAGGTTGGTGTACGCGGTACGCCCCTCCCAGGCAGGGGATTCATCCGAGTTTTTCACGAACAACGTGTCCTGCGCGAAAGCGCTGACAATGAGCATCAAGGACACAAAAAGGGTAGTAATGGTTCTTTTCATTTTTATTTAGTTTAAATGGTTTATCGAGTTACAAGTTTATCAGGTTACAAGTTTGTCAAGTTACAAGTTTGTCAAGTTGCAGGTTTATCAGGTTGCAGGTTTATCAGGTTGAAAGGTTGAAGGTAAGAGGTAAAAAGGGGGGATGTGGGTGGGAACATCCTGCTTTATACTTCCTACTTTTTACTTTCTATTGTCAGATTTCAATGGTTTCCCGGAATGTCGGAACATGGGTTTGTGTGAAGCCGGCATCGGCGAGGTGCTGGGCGTAGATGGAGCGGGCGGGGTCTTCGCCGTGGACGATGAAAAGTTTCTTCACGTCCTTTTTCTTTTGGCAAGAGAGATATTTAATGAGTTCGGTGTAGTCGCCGTGACCGGAGAATGCCTCGATGGAGGCGAGGGTGGCTTTCACCTTGAATTTCATGCCGAAGATGGAGACCTCCTTGTCGCCGCGCATGATCTTGGCGCCGAGGGTGGTGGGGGCGCAGTAGCCGACCGACAGGATGGTGGTGCGCGGGTTCTCGATGTTGTTGGCGAGGTGGTGTTTCACGCGCCCCGCCTCCATCATGCCGGAGGCCGAGATGATGACGCACGGACGGTTGTAGGAGTTGAGCCGCTTCGAATCCTCGATGCTGCGGACGTAGTGCAGGTTCTGGAATCCGAACGGGTCGGGGTCGGTTTTGATGTACTCTTGCAGCTCCTCGGCGAAGCAGTCGCTGTGGAGGCGGAAGATGTCGGTGGCGGAGACGGCCAGCGGGCTGTCCACGAAAATCTCGACATCGGGCAGGTCGCCCTTGTTCTTCAGTTTCTGAAGGGCATAGACGATTTCCTGTGTGCGGCCGATGGCGAAGGAGGGGATGATGAGTTTCCCCTGGCGCTTGGCGCAGGCGTCGCGGATGACGAGCGCGAGGTCGTTTTCGGCCTGGTCGAGGGTGGTGTGCAGGCGGTCGCCGTAGGTTGATTCGGTGATGATGTAGTCAGACTTCGGGAACGGGTCGGGGTCGGGGAGGATGGCCTTGTTGTACCGGCCGATGTCGCCGGTGTAGCAGAGGGTCTTCTTGCGCCGTCCCTCCTTGAAGGTGATGTGGATGGCGCTGCTGCCCAGC
The DNA here is from genome assembly GCA_016285085.1 of Bacteroidales bacterium. Taxonomy (GTDB): domain Bacteria; phylum Bacteroidota; class Bacteroidia; order Bacteroidales; family WCHB1-69; genus UBA1756. The sequence continues at coordinate 27,494 of JAEEQA010000022.1, read as the reverse complement.
ATGTGGCCCGTGTTGACGAACTTCACGCTGAAGTCGGCGGTGATGGCGAACTGCAGGTTGTAGGGGATGCTGGCGAAATAGCGCATGGACTGCACGGCGTCGCGCATGTTGTAGATGGGTTCTACCGGCTCCAGGCCCTGTTTGGCGCGTTTCTTGTTGAACTGCGCCGTATCGGCCTCCTGGATGCGTCCCGAGTCGGGCAGCATGATGCTGCAGAGGTCGCGGGTGGCGGGGGTGCAGAAGACGGTGCCTCTGAACCCCATCTTGATGACGTAGGGAATCAGTCCCGAATGGTCGATGTGTGCGTGCGACAGCAGGATGTAGTCAATCTCTTTCGGATCGAAACCGAGGTCGCGGTTCATGCGGTCGGTTTCCAACCCTTTTCCCTGATACATTCCGCAGTCTAACAAAATCTTAGTCCCCTTGACGGTGGTCAGGAGGAACTTGCTTCCGGTCACTTCTGTGGTGGCTCCTAAAAAGTCGATTTTCATAAATTTGTCCTTAATTTGCTTTGTCACAAAACAAGGCGGCAAACTTACATAAAAAAGTCGAATTTTAGGCGATTGTCTCTGGCACAGTCAACAAAAAAAAAGCCGTCCTTTTTGCGGGGCGGCCTTTTTTGTAATTATGAAAAAGAAAATTTTACTCGGCGGGAGTTTCGGTAGCTTCGGCGGCGGGAGCCTCTTCGGTAGCGGCTTCGGCTGCTGCGGCAGCGGCGGCTTCCTCTTCGGCTTTGCGCTTGGCTTCGGCTTCTGCCTCGGCGATGGCGGCCAGCTTGGCGGCAACCTTGGCTTGGGTGGCTTCCTTCACCTTCGTTTCGGCTTCGAGACGTTTCTCAATAGCCTTCTTGGCAGCCTTCTGGCTTTCGATTCTGATGTTGTTCATCTTGGAGGTTCTGTCCTGCTTCCAGGCATCGAACTTGCTCTGGGCCTGAGCTTCGGTGAGGGCACCCTTGGCGATACCGCCGCGGAGGTGCTTCATAAGGTAAACGCCTTCGTGACGAAGGAGCGCTTTCGCCGTGTCGGACGGCTGCGCGCCAACCTCAACCCAATACAGGGCGCGGTCAAAGTCAATCTTCACGTCAGCGGGATTGGTCAGCGGATTGTAGGTACCAAGTCTTTCGATATAACGTCCGTCTCGTGGTGCACGACCATCCGCGACTACAATGTGGTAGAAAGGCTGATTCTTCTTACCATGTCTTTGTAATCTGATTCTTGTTGCCATTTGTTATTTGATTTGGTAAAAAATGTTTTGGAAAAAAGTGTGACCCCGACAGGATTCAAACCTGTAACCTTCTGATCCGTAGTCAGATGCTCTATTCAGTTGAGCTACGGGGCCATTCCGTTGAATCGGACTGCAAAAATACAACTTTTTTAGAATCCTGTACACCCGAAAGAAATTTTTTTATCTGTTTTTGCATTGATTTTAAAATATTTGATAATCAATGTGTTGTAAAAGCAAGTTCGCAGCTGTTTTTGATGGCTTCCACTTTTTTTCATTCTTTTACCCGCTTTCGCCTTTAATTTTTCGGAGTAATCAAAGGATAAATTCCGCAGGTTAAATAAAAATCGCTATTTTTGCACCTTTATTTATTATATATTAAGAACAGGTGAATGTAGAGATGGATTTCCCGTTAAGTGCCGAGGGCTTGATTCCCCAAAAGAAACCTATTGTATTGGTAGATAGATTGTTGGAAAGTGATGAGGAAAAGTCGGTTTCGGATTTTCTGATTCGGAACGATGGCGTATTTGTGGAAGGCGGCCGGATTGTTTCGGCGGGATTGATGGAAAATATTGCCCAAACCTGCGCCCTGCGTATCGGTTACGTCAACAGGGGACAGCAGGTGCGCATCGGCGTGGTCGGTGCCGTCAAGAATTTTGTCGTCTGCCGCTTCCCTGCCGTCGGCGAAACCTTGACCACCACCGTGAAAGAGGTCCTTTATGTGGAACCCGCCCTCGTCGTCAGCGCCGAAACCCGCGTGGGGAACGAGGTCGTCGCCACCTGTGAAATGAAAGTTTTTCTCACCGACCATGAAGGATAGCCGCCAAGCCGTACTGACTGCCGAAAAGGTGATCGACATCCGTTTCAGCGAGGTCGATTCGATGGGCATTGTGTGGCACGGCTCCTACGCCGTTTACTTTGAGGATGCCCGCGAGGTGTTTGGCAACAAGTATGGTCTGGAGTACCTCCGTATCTACGACAATGGCTTTTATGCTCCCCTCACCGAACTCCATTTCAACTACAAACGCCCTCTCAGATACCAGGATCGCGCCCGCGTCGTGGTCACCTACCGCCCGACGGATGCCGCCAAAATCATCTTTGATTATGAGATTTTTGACGTGAAAACCAATGAGTTGATGGTTACCGGCCACTCCGTTCAGGTCTTTTTGGACAGGGAATTCCAACTGGTTTGGACCACCCCCGATTTTTACAACGATTGGAAACGCAAAAACGGAGTGCTATGATTTTCAACATCGGTGACAATATCGTTTCCCCTCTGGGGTGGACGACGGCCGAAAACTGGTCGGCGGCACTGGCGGAGTGCTCCGGACTGCGCCCGTATAACGGCACTTTCGGATTGCCCGAACCTTTTTTCGCTTCTCTTATAGATGAGGAAAAATTGAATGAGCGTTTTTTAAAACTTCCTCATTCTCAAATAGAAAGATATACAAAAGTGGAGAAGATGGCCATTTTGTCGGCTGCCGACGCTGTGCAGAGTGCCGCTATTGACCCCTCCGCACCCGAGGTGATTTTCGTTTTTTCCACCACCAAGGGCAACGTGGAACTGCTGGAAGACCTCCGCGGCTATGAGCCGGAGCGCCCCTATCTGTGGCGTTCGGCGCAGCTGGTGGCCCGCCATTTCGGGAACCCGAACGAGCCGGTAGTGGTCAGCAACGCCTGCATTTCGGGCTGTGCCGCCCAAGTGGCCGCCGCCCGCCTGCTCCAGCGCCACGGCTACCGTTACGCCGTCGTCGTTGGCGCGGACGTGCTTTCCAAGTTCATCATTTCCGGCTTCCAGTCGTTCAAGGCGCTGTCGCTGCAACTGTGCCGGCCCTTCGATGCCGACCGCACGGGGCTGAACCTCGGCGAGGCGGCGGCTACCATCGTCTATGCCCGCGACTGCGCCGACATCCCCGCCGGAAGACCCTGCGTCACGCTCGCTGCCGGCGCCATCTGCAACGACGCCAACCACATCTCCGGTCCGTCCCGCACGGCCGAAGGTCTTTTCGCCGCCGTTTCGCAAGTGCTTGACGGATTCGATATTAACGATGTCGCTTTCGTCAACGCCCACGGCACGGCCACCCGCTACAACGACGACATGGAGTCGGTGGCGATGGACCGCGCCCAACTCACCGACATCCCCGTCAACAGTCTGAAAGGCTATTTCGGCCACACGCTCGGTGCCGCCGGCATCCTGGAGGTGATTCTCTCTACGCAGGAACTGCTGCATCACCGCGTGCTCCGGACGGTCGGGTGCGAAACCCCCGGCACCGCCGCCGCCGTCAAGGTGACGATGGGGCAGGAGAGCACCGACAAGAGCGCCTTCCTGAAGATGATTTCGGGTTTCGGCGGCGGCAATGCGGCTTTGCTCGTCACGGTGGGCGAACCGCGCACGGCAACGGAAACAACCGGCAACGGCGGCGGCGTGAAGCTCCTCGCGGAGGCTCGCATCAGCGACACCGACGCCCTCCTTCCCGACGGAACGAAGCTGTCATCGACATCCGTTGATACAAAACAGTGGCTCGGTGAGTTGTATAACCATCTGGGAATGAATTATCCCAAATTCTTCAAGATGGACTGTCTCTCCAAGGCCGGCATCCTCGCTGCCGAGATGGTGATGCGGGCGGTGGGACAAAGCAACGAAGAACTGAAGAACGACTGGGGCGTGGTCTGCTTCAACAGCGCCGCCTCCCTCGACGACGACCGCACCTATCAGGCAACGATACAGGATCCCGAAAACTATTTCCCGAGCCCGTCGGTGTTCGTCTATACCCTCGCCAACATCGTGGCGGGCGAGATGGCCATCAAGTACAAGATGCGCGGCGAAACCTCTTTTTATGTGTCACAACATTTTGATAAAGAAAGACTTGAAAAGGCTGTCGCCGATGTTTTCGCCCGAACCGGTGCCCATTATTTGTTGGCAGGTTGGGTGGATTACGACAACGGACACTGCAATGTCCAACTATTCGTCTTTAAAATTGAAAACTGAAAACGGAAAATTCTATAATTCAATAAATCAATAATTTTAAAATAAAAATGGAACAATTAATTGAAGAACTTAAGAAAGAGATTATCGAAGTTTTGAATCTGGAGGGGATGACTCCTGCCGACATTGACGAGAATGCGCCTCTGTTTGGCGAAGGCCTCGGTTTGGATTCCATCGATGCCCTCGAGTTGATCGTTTTGATGGAGAAAAACTATGGCATCAAGTTGCAGAATGCCAACGAAGGCAAGGAGATTTTCAAGTCTGTCAGAGTGATGGCGGAATATATCAACGCTCACAGAACCAAATAGTTGTGTCTGATATTGTAGTTACGGGATTAGGGATTGTTTCTGCGCTCGGGATGGGCGCCGACGAGACGTACGCCTGTCTTTTGGCGGGGCGTTCGGGCATCGGGAAGATGAAGTACCTGAAGTCGAAGCACACCGACCTTCCGGTGGGAGAGGTGCCTTTCAGTGATGAGGAACTTCGTGAAAATCTGTTTATTAAAGAAGACGCTTCCATCACGAGGACATCCCTTCTCGGCGCCTGCGCCCTTCGTGAGGCGTTGGTTTCGGCGAGCCTGTTTCCCCGCGACAAATCGTGGAAGATGGCGCTGGTTTCCGGCACCACCGTCGGCGGCATGGAAAAGAGTGAGCTGTTTTATTACGACTTCCTCCACACCCGCGAGAAGGACGAGTACATCGCCCTGCACGACTGCGGTGCCTGCACCGACATGATTGGACAGGCCAATCCTTACGGTTTTGAGATGATGACGACCATCTCCACGGCCTGCTCATCGGCAGCCAACGCCATCATACTGGGTGCCAATATGTTGAAACTGAACCGCACCGACATTGTGGTGGTGGGTGGCACGGAGTGTCTCAGCAAGTTTCATCTTGACGGCTTCAACTCCCTGATGATTCTCGACCATGAGCCGTGCCGGCCGTTCGACAAGAACCGCAACGGCCTGAACCTCGGCGAGGGAGCTGCGTATCTCGTGATGGAGCGGGAGGAAACCGCCTGCCAGCGTGGCATCAGCCCGCTGTGCAAGTTGTCGGGTTACGGCAACCGCTGTGACGCTTTCCACCAGACGGCCTCGTCGCCCGACGGCGAAGGTGCCTACCTGTCGATGATGGACGCTCTCGCCATGGCGGGGCTTCAACCCTCTGACATTGACTATATTAACGCCCACGGCACGGGTACGCCCAACAACGATGAGAGCGAAGGGCACGCAATGATGCGGGTGTTCGGGGATGCGGTGCCGCCGGTCTCTTCCACCAAGTCCTATACAGGGCACACCACGAGTGCGTCGGGCGGTGTGGAGGCGGCAATTTCCATTCTCGCTCTGATTCGCGGTTTTATTCCTGCCAATCTTAATTTTTCGGAAAAAATTGATTCACTGGATTTTACTCCTGTCACTGAGGTAAAACAAGGCGTGGAACTCCACCATGTGCTGACCAATTCGTTTGGGTTCGGTGGAAATGATTCTTCTTGTATCTTCTCTAAAATCAGCTAATTATGAGCATCTATATACAGTCTGCCTCCCATATTTCCATTCAAAAGCCTCTTTCGGAGGCTTGGATGGAGTTACCGATTGTTCCTGATTCTGCCTTTATGAAATCGGAAGAGCCTGATTACAAGCCGTTTATTTCTCCGATGGAGGCTCGTCGGATGGGGACGTTGGTGAAACGGGCGTTGGCTACATCGCTGGACACGCTTCGCAAAGGGGGCTGCGAGATGCCGGATGCCATCATTTCCGGGACGGGTCTGGGCTGCGTGGAACATACGGAAAAATTCCTTAACGCCGTGATTGACAACGATGAAGAGTGCCTTCCGCCCACCTCGTTCATGCAGTCCACGCACAACACCATCAGTTCGCAGATTGCCCTCCGGCTGAAATGTCACGGCTACAACAGCACCTACTCGCACCGCGGTACTTCGTTCGACAGCGCTCTTTTTGATGCTTTTATGCAGCTTTCCCTGGGTAAAATAGGGACGGCGTTGGTCGGTGCGCACGATGAAATGACACCGGATTACTTCCTGATGTTGAGCAAGTTGGATTATTGGAAGATGGATTTCTGCCATCTTGGGCAGCTGCGGAAAGGGGAGGGGAGAGGTTCCATCTCCGGCAGTTGCTCGCTGAGCATGCTTCTTTCATCGCAAAAGCAGGAAAACGCCCTGTGCGAATTGAAGGATGTGGAACTCATCTATCGCCCCGGCATCCTCCAGTCAAGGCATGCCATTAATGAGGTTTTGCTTCGCAATAATCTATCCCTCAAAGATATAGATGCCGTTGTGATGGGCTTGAGCGGGGACTGCGACAACGATGATGTCTATCATGAATTGAAGCATCATATTTTTCAAAATGTTCCGACCCTTTGGTACAAACAGATGTTCGGCGAGGGTTTCAGTTCCTCCTCTTTCGGAGTGTATGTCGGAGCTGTTTGTCTTCGCGTAGGCCGCATTCCCCAGCATCTTTTCTACTTCCCCGAAGAGGCGGCCATGTTTCAAAAAGAGCCAAGGAATATATTGGTTTACAATCATTTCCAAGACAGAGACCATTCCATAATCCTTTTGACAAAATGATAGTTCTGATTCTGTTAATCATCCTGCAGTCGGTGGTTTTGGTGGCTGCCCAGACGTTCCTGAAGATCTCGGTGGAACTTTTCGGGAAGTTCTCGTGGTCGTGGGCGTACTTCAAAACGGTCTTCACCACGTGGCAATTCGCCGCCTCGGGCATTTGCGCCCTTTCGGCCATGTTTATCTGGATGTATGTTTTGAAAAAATACGAATTTAGCGTAGCATATCCTTTGTTGTCAATCAGTTACATTATCGGCTTGCTATCCGCGCACTTTATTTTGCACGAAGCCGTACCGCTGACCCGCTGGATTGGGGTGGTGATTGTGATGATTGGAGTTTTTTTCATTGTGAAATAGTATGTTGGAAAATTTTTATTCTATTATAAATCAGACGATTGTAGGAAATACGGCGGTCTTTGCTGTCCGTTTCAATATTCATCATCCCATTTTCCAGGGACACTTTCCGGCCATGCCTGTTGTCCCGGGAGCCTGCTTGATGGAGATGGTTCGAGAACTCTCTTCCATGGTGTTGGGAAAGAAACTCCAGCTTTCTGTCGCCCAAAACATCAAGTTTGTGCAGGTGATTCACCCGGATGAGGTCGATACGGTTTCTTTTGACATTCTTTGGACGGAGGCTGACGGTGGATATGCCACGAAATGTCTGGTTCATAACGAGGGTGAAACCTATGCAATGATGAAAGTGACACTTAGTGAATCAGTCTGTTAAATTACGCTAATGGAAAGAACTTGCGTCATTATCCCCACCTATAACAACGAGAAGACACTCGCCGACGTGATTCGTTCGGTGCGTTCGGTTTGTGAGGATGTTATGGTGATAAACGATGGTTCTAGCGATTCCACCTCACAGATTATCAAAGAGTTCGGTGATTCCATCATCGCAATTGAGTACAGTCCGAACCGCGGCAAGGGGCACGCCTTGAAGACGGCTTTCCGGGAGGCGGTGCGCCGTGGTTACGCGTACGCCGTCACGATGGACTCCGACGGCCAGCATCTGGCGGAAGACCTTGCGGTTTTTGAGCAGGAAATTCAACAACATCCTGATTCCCTGCTGATTGGAAGCCGTGGGATGGATCATCCCAATATGCCGCAGCAAAACACCTTTGCCAACAAGTTCTCCAACTTCTGGTTTACGGTGCAGACGGCGCACTGCCTCCCCGACACGCAGTCGGGTTACCGGCTCTATCCGTTGCGGAAGATGGGCAGAATGCGCTTGTTGACCAATCGTTACGAGACGGAGCTGGAGGTTTTGGTGCGGAGCGCGTGGCGGGGCATCCGGCTGATTCCGGTCCCCATCCATGTCTATTACCCCCCCAAAGAGGAGCGTGTGTCGCACTTCCGGCCCCGCGCCGACTTCTTCAGAATCAGTGTCTTGAACACTATTTTCTGCATCCTTGCCATCGTTTACGGCTATCCCTCCATGCTTTTTCACAAGATTTTCCATTAAATGCGCCGTTTTTTTGTAAAATTGTACGATTTCTTCGAGAAAAAGCCCCTGTTTTTGTGGGCTTCGTTGCTCGTTATCGTAGCAGTTTGCGTTTTCGGCATCACACGGCTCCGTTTTGTGGAAGATATCGGCAGTTTCTTCCCGAAAGGCGGCGACAACAAGCGCATCAACTACGCCTACCAGCACCTCGGCTCCGACAACCGCATTGTCATCAATATTGCGGAAGCGCATCCATCGGATTCGGAAGAAGAAGTTGATTACGAGTTGCTTACATCGGCTGTAGAAGCTGTTGCTGAACGGCTTGCCGCCGAAGATACGGGACATTTGGCGAAAAACATCCTCTATCGCATTGAGCAGGAAAAGATGGCGGAAATCACGGGATTCGTCCTGCAAAATATGCCTTATTTTATGGAAGATGAGGATTATGAACGGATGGATACGATGCTGGACCGTCCGCACATCGCGGCGCAGTTGGAAACCGACAAGTTCATCCTTTCCACTCCGTCGGGATTGGCGCAGGATGTGATTTTGTCTGACCCGTTGTTTCTGTCATCCAATATGTTGCAGAAACTTTCGAGTTTCCAGTACAATGATGAGTACCATCAGGAGGACGGTTACATCTTCAACAAGCAGGGCGATGAGGCGGTAGTCGTGGTGACCTCGAACTACCCCGTGAGCGAGACTGCCAACAATGCCCAACTGATTGCCCTGATTGACCGCACGGTCGATTCTGTGGCTGCTGAATTTGACAACCAGTTGAAAATCACCAGTTTCGGTGCGTCGCAGGTATCGCTGACCAACTCCCGACAGATCAAGAAAGACAGCATTTGGGCCATTCTGCTCTCGCTGGTTTTCATTGTGGCCCTGCTGGTCTATTACTATCGGAATTTCAAAAGCATCCTACTGATAATCTGTACGTTATCGTTTGGTGGGCTCTTCGCTTTGGGGCTGATTGTGCTGTTCAAGAATCCCGTTTCGTTGATTGCGGTCGGGGTGGCTTCCATCATCATCGGCATTGCGGTCAACTATCCGATTCATCTGATTTCCCATTTCAAACGGACTGATGACAAGCGATTGATAATCAAAGAAATCGTCAATCCGTTGCTGATTGGCAACATCACCACGGTGGGCGCGTTCCTGAGCCTGCTCTTCATCAGTTCGGATGCAATGAGCGACCTCGGCCTGTTTGCGGCGTTGCTGCTGGTCGGCGCCATCTGTTTTGTGCTCGTTTTCCTGCCGCATTTCCTTGGAAAACGGCCGGAAAACTGGAAAACCGGGCAACTTTCGTTCCAAAAAGTGGCGGAATTCCATCCCGAAAAATCCCCGTGGATTGTGGCGCTCATTTTGGTGCTGACGGTGGTCTTCTTCTGTTTCAGCTTCAATACCTCGTTCGAGACCAACATGCACAAGATCAACTATATGACGAAGGAGCAGCAGGCTTATTTCGATAGGTTGATGGCGGAGTCGGACACCACGGTGCAGACGGTCTATTGTGTGGCGGAAGGGACTACTCCTGAGCAGGCGTTGCAGCGTTATGAGGAGGTTTCACCGGTGATGGCAAAAATGCTGTCCGACAGTATGATCGCCCGCCAGAGCGGGGTGAGTGTTTTTCTGCCGTCGCCGGAAAAACAGCGCGAGCGTTTGGAAAAATGGCGCGATTTCTGGTCCTCCCGGCGCGAGACGTTCCTTGCGGATTTTGAGGCGGAGGTCGCGGCTTCCGGTTTCAACCCCGCCGCGTTCGATGCGTTCCGCGAAATCCTCGCTGCCGACTATGCGCCGCAGCCGCTGGACTACTTCGAGCCGATTGCGCAGGAACTCGCCTCCTCCTATGTTGTTGTAACCGATGACAAATCAATGGTTTATACTGTCCTGACGGTGCCGAAGAAAGAGCGTGAGGCGGTGGAGAAGAGCCTTAACTCCGTCAGTCCCGACATCTTTGCGTTCACCGACACGTCGGTCATTTCCCGCATGGTGACGGCGCTTTCGGGCGATTTCGACTACGTGCTGTACATCTGTGGTTTCATTGTTTTCGCCTTCCTGCTTTTCTCGTTCGGACGCATCGAAATCGCCCTTTCCGCCTTCGTGCCGCTCACGCTCGCGTGGGTCTGGATTCTCGGCCTGATGGGCATTTTCGACATGAAATTCAACATCGTCAACATCATCCTCGCCACCTTCATCTTCGGGCAGGGCGACGACTACACCATTTTCGTCACCGAGGGCGTGATGTACGAATACACCTACGGCAAGAAGATGCTGGCGCAGTTCAAAAACTCCATCATCCTTTCGTCGTCGATTATGTTCATCGGCATCGGGATGCTGATTTTCGCCAAACACCCGGCGATGCGCTCGCTGGCGGAGGTGACCATCATCGGTATGTTTTCGGTGGTGATGATGGCGTATGTGTTCCCGCCGCTGATTTTCAGATGGTTGACAACGGCAAAGGGACAAAACCGGCCCATTCCGATTACGCTGTGGAACTTGCTGAAAACGGTGTTCTCGTTCACAGTATTTCTGGTTTGCACGCTCGTTTTGTCGCTGACTGCACTGTTCGGACTGCTGTTTTTCCGGAAAAACGACACGTTGAAACGGGCTTTCCACCGGTTGGTGTGCGGCACGTTCAAGGTGCTGGCGAAGCTGATGCCGCAGGTGCCGTTTGAAATCCGCAACCCGCACGGGGAGACGTTTGAAAAACCCGCGGTGATTTTATGCAACCATCAGTCGCACTTGGACTTGCTCTACACACTGATGCTGTCGCCGAAGGTGGTGACGCTCACCAACAAGTGGGTGTGGAATTGCCCCTTCTACGGCTGGATCATCCGTTACGCCGACTTCCTGCCCGTGGCCGACGGCATAGAGGAGAACCTGCCGAAGCTGCAGGCGTTGGTCGAAAAGGGTTATTCGATTCTGGTTTTCCCGGAAGGCACTCGCTCCGCCGACTGCTCCATCCTCCGCTTCCATCAGGGCGCGTTCGTGCTGGCCGACCGGCTCGGGCTCGACATCGTGCCGATCGTGACACACGGCATCGGCCACATCTTCCCGAAAAATGAGTTCATCCTTCACAAGGGACGGGTGGATGTTTCTATTCTTGAAAGAATTTCAATTGATAATCAATATTTTAGAAATGGAAGAACCTCGTTGGAATGCACGAAGGTCTTCCGTCATTTTTACAAAGAAAAATATGCGGAATTGGCGAGAGAAGTGGAAACGCCCGATTATCTGCTGCCGTTGGTCAAGGGAAATTATCTCTACAAGGGAAAGGATATTCAACGGAGTTGCAGAAAGCAGTTCGCTGATTTTGAAAGTGTTAAAAAGGCGATAGAAGCATTGCCGGACGAAGGCGAAGTGTTGGTGAAGAGTTGCGGTTATGGGGAACGGGTGCTTTTGGCGGCATTGGTGAAGAAAAATTTGCATATTTTTGCCCTCCAACCGGTTGAGGAATTCCGCTTGGCTGCCGAACATTGCACCTCGCGGCCCGAAAACCTACATTTTATTGAACAACAAACCGTTAAAGACAATTATACCCTAATAATTGAAGCGTTATGAAACGAGATCCTGAAGCGATAAAATTGAAACTCATTTATCCGAAATGGAAGAAACTGCCGGGCCAAACCACTTTTAACCTGCCGCCCCACGGACCGGTGGTATATGCCGCTACCCTGCCTGAGTATGTGGAAGTTTCGTTCACGGACGAGAATGTGGAGGAACTGAATTTTGACGAGCCTTGTGATGTGGTGGCTATCTCGATGATGCTTTCGACGCAGGTGAAGCGCGGTTGGGCGATTGCCGACGAGTACCGCCGCCGCGGCAAGCAGGTGATGTTCGGCGGCATCTCCACGATGCTCCATGCCGAGGAGACGCTCCAGCACGCCGACTGTGTCACGCTGGGCGAGGCGGAAGGCCGTCAGGAGCAGATTTTTGACGACTGGCGCAAAGGCCAGCTGAAGAAAGTCTATAACTTTATGGGCAAGCAGCCCCCGATTGAGTTGGTGGGACCCGCCCGCCGCGACTTGTACAAGCGGGAACTTTACAACCACAAGGGCGTGCAGATGGTGGACCTGTTCCACGCCTCCCGCGGCTGCCGTTTCAGCTGCTATCCCTGCGCGGTTTCGTACCTCGGAGGCCGCTGCTTCCGTCCGCGTCCCATAGAAAAGGCCATTGAGGAGCTGGAGACCATCGACAACAACCGCCTTTTCATCGTCGATAACTCGCTGGCGCAGGACACGCAGTGGGAGATGGATCTTTTCCGTGAGATGATTCCGCTGAAGAAAAAGTGGATCAGCCACACCATCGAGGACAAGCCCGAAGTGCTGGACCTCGCCGCCCAGGCCGGCGCGTGGTACGTCTATCAGGCCGTGTACGACACCTCCGACTACATCAAGGAGCGTGTGAAACGGTACCACGACTACGGCATCGGTGTGGAGGGCACCATCCTGTTAGGGCTTGACAACCAGACCGAAGACGACATCCTCCGGCTTATCGACTTCCTCCTCAAGATCGACCTCGACCTCGCCGAGTTCACCGTGCTGGCGCCGTTCCCGCACACCAAGGCTTACGACGACCTGATGCGCCAGGGCCGCATCTTCGACCACGACTGGGATCACTACAACGCCGGCCAGGTGGTGTATCAGCCCAAGCACATGAGCCCCGAGCGGTTGCAGGAGCTTTATGAATATGCGTGGAAATCCTTCTATCAGGATGAAACACAGGAGGAGAAGATGTTCAAGCTCTTTACCAACGTGGTGCTCCGTGAGATGCAGGACGGCACCTACCGGCCCCGCGACCGCAAATTGGCCAACAAGACCTTCGGCAAGGACGTGGACCGCACCGCCTCCAAGACGAACTTGTTCTAGGGTAATGTTGTCAAAAATAGTTGGTGACATTCCGTGTCGCTTAGGACAGCTCGCGTTTCTTCATGCTCGAAACGACACAATTTCTTAACGGCAAAAATCGCAAGGCGGCGTGAGACTTCGGAATCGCGCCGTATTTCTGTGAGTATTGATTTATTTGCGCTCACCCCGGAGGGGTGATATTTTATTAACCCCAGATAAGTCCGCGCAGCGGACGCAATCTGGGGTAGGTGATGGCTGTGCGTCCGCCCGCGGCACGGGCGGCAGACACGGAAGAACACCGATGGTGATGCCGCGGAATAAATTATTTGCTTTCTCGCCAGATGCAATTATCAATGTGGTAAAAAACATCCTTATATTGGAATTTGTATATTCTAAGCAATTTTCTGGCATATTTTACGGGCTCCCTGTGCCTGGGACGTAGCCTCCAATATTTCCATCTTTTTTTGGGTGGCGGAGATAGTTTGTATTTAGGAATCTTGGTAAATTCCGCTAAAATTTTTCCGTCTTCATTTTGAACCATCATATCATATTCGTCCCCAGAAAATATATACCCTTTCCCATTACAATTTAAATTAAAACCAATTTGCCATAGACGTCGGTCTCTAAAAAATCCCCACCATGCATTATCTTCCTGAATGAAAATTCTGCGTCGTATAGTGCTATCCCCATACAATACCTCTACTATGCGAGGCAATTGCAACGTATCTAATAATTTATAATCTTCGAATTCGCCATCCCATATATATGTCAATCGTGGTATTTTCAAAGTGTCAAATGTTAAAGTATCGCATTTCACGGGGGAGATTGTGGTAAATTGTGCAAATAAGGATAACGAACATGACGCCGATATAAAGGTTGATACTATTTTACAAATCCAAGCTTTCATGATGAACCATGTTAGGAAAGATGGCTTTTATATTGTCTTCGCCTCTACTTGTTCGCCTTTTCCTCGTCGTTGTTGTACCACTCCAAATAGGACTCGGTGTATTGGATGCCCGACTCCACTAATTTCCGCTTCATCGTGTCGGAAATGTTGAAGTCGATGGCGCTGACGCCCAGCGTGTCGATATAGACAGTGCGCTGCCAGTCGTCGCTGTGCAGGTGCACATTGTTCTGGAAGTCAATGAGAGTGGTTACCAGCGCCTTGGTGTAGGTGAAGAAGCTGTTGATCTCTTTGCAGGGTGCCGATCCGTGCGTGAGGAACATGGAGATGTCCTCTTTGGAATCCAGGCGGAACCCCAGCGTCTCCTTGTTATAGACGTATTCGCTGTGCTTTTTGTCCTTCTGGGCCTTGGCTTTCTTGTTGATTTTGTCGTAGTAGTCCGTGCGGCGGAAGTGGTTCTTGTTGGCGACGTACCGTATCTGGTCGAAGGTCTTGATGGCGTAGTTGTCCAGCAATCCGCCGTCCACAAAAAGGTGCTTGTTTTTTTCGCCCCCTTTCACAGCCGCGAAGAACAGGGGGATGGACATGGAGATGCGGGCGGCGTCGGCCACCTTGACATCCGGTGTGTTTTTGGCGCTGAACACTTGCGAGAGTCCGGTGGTCAGGTCGGTGCCCACCAGATAGATGTCCCGGAACTGTTTGCTGCGGGCGAGGTCCTTGAAGGTGGCCTCCCCGTTACCGGCTTTCCGTTTGATAAAGTCGGCCATCAGGTTGCGGAAGTAGTCGCCCTTGTACCATCCGTACTCTTTGAGGAGTCGTGTGGTGTCGCGCACAATGCCCCACGAACTGTCGATGAAATTCTTGAAGTTGAGGTCCCAGAGAATCTCCTTCACCTCGTCGGCCGAGTAGCGCAGTCCGACCAGAACGGCCATCATGGCGCCGGCAGAGGTGCCTGCCACGCGCTCCACGTTCGGTAAAATTCCTTCTTTGTCAAGCACTTCCATAGCGCCCGCGTAGGCGATGCCTTTCACACCGCCTCCTTCAAAAACCAGATTTTTAAAGTGATAAGCCATCGTATTGGTTTAGTTGATTTCTATAATTTTTTCCGCCATCCGCCGGCCTGCTTCGTAGGCGTTGCGCAGGTCCTGCTCCCAGTGTTCGGCGCGCCACTGCTCTTTCTTTTCAGTGGAAAAGCTTTTCATGTCGTAAAGGTCGTAGTTGTGCACCTGGTAGGTGTTGCACGCCGCCACTCTTTCGGGCTTCTCGCCGTAGAATCCACCCAGCAGGATCTCCAGCGACTGGAGGGAACGGCGTTCCGCGGTGGGGTCGTTCATGGTGTAGATGACGGCGGCGGGGATGCGTTTGGGCGGGGTGAGGCTGTAGTCGTTGTACGACAGCCACGGGAAGGTGAGGCGTTCGATGAAACTCTCCATCTGGCCGGTCACGCGGCTGTAGTAGATGGGGGAGGCGAACACCACACCGTCGGCGTAGGCAGTCTCCCGCAAGGTTTCCGTCAGCCCGTCCTTGTAGGCACAGACATCGCGGAACTTGCTGTCTTTCAGTTTACAAGCCAGGCAGCTGTAGCATCCTTTATAATCGAGGTCGTAAAGCCTGATGCGCTTCACCTCGATGGCCTCGCCCACCGACTTCGCACCGTCGGAAAAGGCACCAATCATAGCGGCGGTGTTCATGTTTTTGCGCGGTCCGCCGTCGATAATGACAATCTTCTTCATTAGTAATAACTTAATTAGTAATAAACGAATTACTAATAGAGTTATTACATTTTGTTGTATTTTTGCCACGTTTTTGCTCAAAGTAAAATTTGGATTATGAAAGTTGACGATAAGTATTTTGATGAGATTTTCGATTTCGCCGGACAGTGGGACATGCCCTCCAAGTGCGGTTTGAAAATCATTAAAAAAGAAGATGTTACGGTGGTCATTACCACGGAATTATATCAAGATAACCCAGGTACTTCCATCACCTACGCCGGCGGTTCGCTCATCAAGCAGATTTGCGATGCCAAAGGTCTTGATCCTCTGCATGTTTTGTATGTGGAATGCAACCCGAACACCAATTCCAAGCTCTCTTTTTACGATGAAGAACTTTTCCGTGTGGATTTCCGTTTGGAAGACGGTATGCCTACCGATTTGAAATACACACAGTTGACACCGGATGAAATCAAGAAATTAGTATAAACCAAAATTTTATCAGTATGAAAAAATTATTCGTGCTTTCGCTCATCATTTGTTCTGTCTGTATGTTGCAGGCTCAGAAAGTAAAAGGTGATTTGAGCGTTTTGAAAGGCCAGTCAAAGGTGAACGTTGAATTCATTTACGACGGCGTAACCTACGACGGGGACTCCGAAGCCAAGTTTTTCAAGGAAAACAAAGACCATGATGATTTTGAACAATGGAAAGCCAACTGGACCAGTCGCTTCCGTGACGACCTCTGGGAAGCAAATTTTTTGGAAGACCTTAACGATGAAGTCAAGGGGCTGCGTTTGGATTTCGGAGAATATTCCGGCACCACTTACACGATGATTGTGAAAATGAGGGACATTGATCCGGGCAGCTTCGCCGGCCCGTTCTCACAGCCGTGCAAGCTTACAGCAGATGTCTCCTTTGTCAAAACTGGCACGACCGACAGTTTTGCCACCATCACCTTTACCGGTCTTGCCGGAAATCCAATGATTCCGGTCATTGAGTATCGTGTGAAAGCCGCTTTTGAGGAACTGGGTGAAACCATCGGTGAAATTCTGAAGAAAAAGGTCAAATAATGAAAAAATTCTTCCTTATCACCATTCTGCTGCTGTGCGGGGTGGGAATTTTGAACGCCCAGCACCAAAAAATCCACCTTTGGGGACATCACATCGGTAAAAGTGTATGGCCTACCAAGATGTATGTCTATCCTGCTCCCGATTCCATCAACACGGGCGTGGCGGTGATTGTATGCCCCGGCGGAAGTTACAGTCACCTGATGGGCATCAAGACCGAAGGCTTCGGCGTGGCGGAATGGCTGAACTCGCAAGGTATCAATGCCTTCGTGCTCCGCTACCGTACGGGCAACAAGTGCTATCATCATCCGGCCATGATTCAGGATGTGCAGCGTGCCATCCAGTACGTCCGCGACCATGCGAAGGAGTTCCGCGTCAATCCCGACAAGTTGGGGACGATGGGCTTCTCGGCGGGTGGCCACCTCGTCGCGATGTCGGGGGCGTTCAGCAACGACAACTACCTCGAACCGCTCGGTGTGAAATCCACGGCGAGCCTCCGTCCCAACTTCGTGGTACCGGTCTATCCCGTGGTCTCCATGCAGGACAGCATCGCCCACCAGCGCTCGCGCCGCAACCTGCTGACTCGCCGTTACACGAAGGAACAGCAGGACCAGTTCTCGATGGAGTTGCAGATGAAAAAGGGCATGCCGCCCACCTTCCTCGTGACGGCCAAGGACGATCCCGTGGTGATGTACCAGAACAGCGTCAACCTCGACCGCGCCCTTACGAAGGCCGGCGTGAAACACGTTTTTCTTTTGTACGATACGGGCGGCCACGGCTACGGCATGGACGAAAACCGTGCCCCCGAGGCGGCGAAATGGCAATACCCATTCGTGCAATGGCTGCGGGAAATCCGGATTCTGCCGTGATTTTTCTACTACCCCGGCCTACGGACACTCCTTCTACATAGAAGGGGAATTCACACACTCCTATTTCCATACCTTTTGTCTAACTCCAAACTCCTAATTACTAATTACTAATTACTAACCCCTATACTCTACTACCCCGGCCTACGGCCACCCCTTCTACATAGAAGGGGAATTCACACACCCTTATTTTCATACCCTTTGTCTAACCCCCTAACCCCTAACTCCTAACTCCTAACCCCTAACTCCTAACCCCTAACCCCTAACTACTAACTACTAATTACTAATTACTATCCCCTATCCCCTATCCCCTATCCCCTATCCCCTATCCCCTATCCCCTAAAAACTATCCCCTAATGAAATACAATCCAGAAATCGAATACCAGCCCCGTGAGGTCATCAAAACTTTCCAAGAGGGAAAACTGCGGGAGCATCTGGCCTATCTGAAGGCGAATTCTAAATTCTATCAGCGTCTTTTTGAAAAAGAACATATTGATATAGAGAAGATCAAGACGCTGGAGGATTTGCAGTACATCCCGTTTACCACAAAGCAGGATTTGCAGCTTTACAATGAGGATTTCTTTTGTGTGGAAAAAAACAGGATAGTGGACTACATCACCACGTCGGGAACGCTGAGCGACCCCACCACCTTTGCGATGACGGCGCGCGACCTCGAACGGTTGGCCTACAACGAGGCCATCTCTTTCGTGTGTGCCGACGGCGGTCCGGGCGAGATCTACCAGCTGATGACCACCATCGACAAGCGTTTCATGGCGGGCTTGGCCTATTTCATGGGGGTGATGAAGATGGGCAGCAGTGTCATCCGCGTGGGCAACGGAATTCCGGAGTTGCAGTGGGATACCATCCGCCGCCTCAAACCCGACGCCATCATCTGTGTGCCGTCGTTCATCCTGAAAATCATACAGTATGCCGAGAAAAACGGCATTGACTATCGCAATTCTTCGATCAAAAAGGCGGTGTGTATCGGTGAGAACCTCCGCAATCAGGACTTTTCGCTGAACCTGTTGGGCGCGAAAATCAAGGAGAAGTGGGACATCGCCCTTTATTCCACCTACGCCTCCACGGAGATGGGCACCTCGTTCTGCGAGTGCGGTGCGGGCAAGGGCGGTCACCATCACCCCGAACTCATCATTTGTGAGCTGATTGACGACGAAGGGAACGTGGTTCCCGAAGGGGAGGAGGGCGAACTCACGGTGACCACGCGCGGTGTGGAAGGGATGCCGCTGCTGCGGTTCCGCACGGGCGACATCGCAAGGTTCCACTATGAGCCCTGCAGCTGCGGTCGTACCACGATGCGGATCAGTCCCATCATCGGGCGCAAGAACCAGATGATCAAGCTGAAGGGCACGACGCTGTACCCGGCGGCTATCTTCGATGTGCTCGACAATGTGGACTACATCGAGAACTACTACGTGGAGGTGTCGTCCAACGAAATCGGTACTGACGCCGTGACGGTGGTGGTCGGCTGTGTGAATCCGAACGAGGAGGAGATGGTGAAGGATCTCAAGGACCGTTTCCGCGCCAAGTTGCGCGTCGCGCCCGACATCCGTTTCGACCATCCCGATGAAGTGCGGAAAGTCACCATGCCGGAGATGAAACGCAAGCCGGTGAAATTTATTGACAAACGAAAATAAATCGTTATGGATCAAAGATTTGATGATTTAAGACCCTATTACGATTCAGAAATACCCGCCGCGATAGAACGGGTGGTAGCAAGTCCGTACTTGCCTGCCATCGCCAGCTATCTTTTTCCTGCGAAACCGCTGGAGGAGGTGCGTCAGCTTCTTCAAAAATCACAGACCATCCACGATTTCCAAAAGCACATCATGTTGCCGGCCATCCACTCCATCATCGACAAGACTTCGGATGGGCTGACACACGCAGGTTTTGAGAAACTTGCCGACGGCAGGAACCGGATGTTTGTCGCCAATCACCGCGATATTCTGCTGGACGCGGCCGTTTTGCAGGTGCTTTTGTTTGAGAACGGTATAGACACGTCCGAAATCACCTTTGGCAGCAACCTGATGCAGGGCAGTTTGGTGGTGGACATTGGCAAGATGAACAAGATGTTCCGGATTATGCGGGGCGGCACTGTGAAGGAGTTCTACAAAAACTCAACGGAGGTGTCATCCTACATGCGTTATGCCATTATGCAAAAGAAGCAGTCGGTATGGATTGCCCAGCGCAACGGACGCACGAAGGACGGCGCCGACAAGACCGACATGGCGGTCTTGAAAATGTTCGCCCTCAGCAGCGACAAGCCTTTTTTTGAAAATCTGGGCGAGCTGGCCATCACGCCGTTAGCCGTTTCATACGAGTATGAGCCGTGTGATTTTTTGAAAACGCAGGAATTGTTCATCTCCCGTTACCAGCGGTATGAGAAGGAGCCGGGCGAGGATTTGAACAGCATCCTTCAAGGAATCAGGCAGTTCAAGGGGCATATCCATTTTGTCGCCACCGATGCCGTCACGGAGGAGGAGTTGCGTTACTGCGACCGTTTCGACCGCAACCGCAAGTTCCAGCAGCTGGCTCAGATCATCGACCGCCGCATATACGAGAACTACCGTCTGTGGCCCACGAACTATATTGCGCACGACCTGCTGAACCAGTCGTACCGTTACCGCGACCACTACACGGAGGAGCAGCGCAGGCAGTTCGTGGATTATATGGACGAGGGTTTGAAGAACCTGGTAGGGGAGGAGGTGGAGCTGCGCGACATTTTCCTTCACATCTATGCCAATCCCGTGGAAAGCGTTAAATCATTGTAATCTGTAGATACGTGCCGTGGCGCGTCTCTACAACAGACGGTGCATGCACGTCTCTATAGGTTCGGGAAACAAAAAAAAGCCGCTCATTGAGCGGCTTTTTTGTATGGGGCATAAATCGGAATTATCTCACGATGCTCACCTTGGCGGTGGAAACCTCGCTGCCGTTGACCACGCGGACGATGTAGAGGCCTGCGTTGAGGTTGCTGACGTTGAGGGTTTCGTTGGCTTTGGCTGATTTGACGGACATCACTTCCTGACCTGCGATGTTGTAAACGAAGATCTGGGAGCCGGCAGCATTCTCAACCGTGAGAGTGGTGCTGGCCGGGTTCGGGTTGACGTTCAGGGTGTTGTTGTTTTCCTTGACACCTACGAAGTCTTCTTCTCTACCAACGGGGATGCAGAGCTTGTTGTTCTCAGGACGCGGATCAATATAGTCGGGAGCAAGCGGGTTGGGATAGACCTCAAGGCAAATATTGATAGGCCATTCGATTTCATCGTAGTTGGAAGCGATATCGAAGACGGGGATTCCGGGAGCTTCACTGCCGATTCTCCAGCCGTAGCCGGGCTCAAGGGTGTCGTATAGATATTCTTCAGGTCCGAGAGCGATGGAGTCAGCTATAAGGACGTTCTCACCGGAGATTTCCAACCAGAGACTGTAGTAAGGATCACCGATGCAGGTGTCAAGGTCGCCGTTGTACATACCGTAGCATACACGGAGGCTGTCGGTATATTGGGAGATGACGATGTGGTCGATGGTGGGTTTGCTGGTGCCTTCTTCTTCAGCATCGTAGAATCTGACTTGCCAGTCGCATTCGCGGGTGTAGGCTTGGCCGTCGTTGTAGAAGACGGAGAGGTTCCACGGGTCGTGCTCACGCACAGTAGCGTTTTCAAAAGCCCAGGCGGGGTTGGAACCCGTCCAGTAGTAGTGGTGAATGCCGTCGGAATCGTATTCCGGCCAGAGGGCGAAGTTGACATTGGCGCAGCTGGCGTCGTCCTCGCAAAGTCCCATGGCGCATTTTTCGGGATTGAAGATGCCGATAGCGATGTTGTCAGTCGTGCTCACCGTGAAGGGGGTGGTGAGGCGGACATTCTGGACACCGGCATCCGAACCGGCTTCCTGCGGGTTGTAAACCTGCGTGTAAACGCGGGTGCCGGGGAGGAAGTTCAGACCATCGACGGAAGAACCGGTATAGATGCGGATCTCAAAGTCGTTGTCGAGATCGAACGGGGATTCCGTGTAGTTGCTGATGTTTTCACTGGGGATAGTGTAGAAGCGGACTTTCTCCAGGGTCACCTCGGTTTCAAACGTGCCGGCGGGAATGAAAAGGAAGTATTCGCTTTCGGGTTGTTCCACATGGACGTAGCTGTCGGACACATAGTATCCGTGGTAGCCACTGCGGTCCACGTTCTGGTCAGCGGGAACGCCAACCACTTCATACTTGTTGCTTTGGGCAAAGACGGAAATCACCATCATCGCCATCAAAAAGGTAAAAAGTTTTTTCATAATTATTGGTTTTTGGTGAATAATCAAACAGGCGGCAAAAATACACAACTTTTTTATAAGGATTGCAATAAGTGGTCATTTTTTTTCGTTAAAAAACCTATACAAAACCCAACAAGTGTTTTTATGAAGAAAATCGGATTACTACTCCTTTCCAATATATTACTATTCAACATTTTCACACAAGGCCAAGAAACATACCCGCTTGATACGCTCAATACGAAGGACAAATACACCAAAGTTGTTCTTTTCAGCGATTACACATGGACCTATTTGGAATTGGACCGTCCCGACATTGATATGGACGCGTTGTCGGACCACTGGGACACCGAGGCCATCCATGCCTTCAAGGATGTGGAGATTGCTTCTTTGCCGGATACGGTGAATCTTACTCTCGTGGATGCGACTCATCCTTTTGTATTGCCCATCAAGGGTTCTGTCTATTCCCGTTACGGGTACCGCCGCAAGCGTCCGCACCGCGGTGTTGACATCCCGCTCACCACGGGCGATTCGGTGCGTGCGGCGTTCAACGGCGTGGTGCGCGTGTCGGAAGGGAGCAGCAAGACAGGAGGTTACGGCAATCTCGTCATCGTGCGGCACGATAACGGGTTGGAGACTTACTACGGCCATCTTTCCAAGATTCTGGTCCATGAGAACGAGCCGGTGCGAGCGGGTGAGGTGATCGGTTTGGGCGGCAGCACCGGACGGAGCACGGGACCGCACCTCCACTTCGAAACCCGCTACATGGGCAAGGCCTTCGATCCCGAGCGTGTGGTGGACTGGACCAACGGCTGCCTGCGTGACACGAGCCTTGTGATCCGCAAGCAATACTACAATATCAATTCCCGTTACGGCCAAGCCGACCGCACCGTGGCGCAGACCTCTTCTTCTTCGTCCCAGAGCCACGCAACCAGTTCGGCAAACAGTTCGACCAGCGGCTCTCCGCAGTATTATACCGTAAGGAAGGGCGACACGCTTGGCAAAATTGCCGGAAAATACCATACCACCGTTTCCAAGCTGTGCAAACTCAACAAAATCAAGGAAACCACCATTTTGCAAATCGGCCGGAAACTACGGGTTCGGTAAACGGATTTAGGTGTACATTTGCCGCTGATTCCAAGCCTATAGGCAATAATGTTAATTGATTCTATATCAGTATTTTTGCAAGTTCATTCCGCTGCCATTTCCAACGGAATGATTCCGATTTCCTCCTACGCCGACATCGCCACTTTTGTGTTTTGTCTGGCACTGCTCGTTCTGACGCTTAATGTGGCCAGCAACCGCCGTGTCTTTAAATCGACGCTCCAGGCACTGTTCGTGCCCCGCGTGCGGTCGCAGTTCTTCCGCGAAAGCAAGCTCTACAATGAATGGTGCTTCTACCTCGGGGTGCTCTTCAACACGCTTGTACAAAGTTTGTTGGTTCTCTATTTGGTGGTGATACTGTTGCCGTCCGTCGCCTGCGAAATCAATCTGAAACTGCTGTATGCCATTTGTTTCGGTGCAACCCTGTTTGATTTTTTCTTCAAACTGGGCAACAGCCTCATGCTTGGAAAGTTGTTTGAATGCAGTGGTGACGCCGCCATTTTCAATCACAGCAAGTTCTTCTATCTCTCCGTCTGTTCTGTTGCACTCATGCCCATTCTTGCCGCCTCTGTCTATCTCGGTATTCCTGCCATCCTGTTCGCCTATCTTTTCTTCTTTGTCACGGCATACGTGTTCATGGTGGTCAGAACCTTAACTTTAAAATCCTCCGCGTTAAGTTTGTTTCAATTTTTTTTGTACTTTTGCACCCTTGAAATTTTACCCTATCTCATTATCCTGAAATTGCTTACAATGCTTAGGTAGAGTAGGTTTTCCGGTAATGAGTATAATTAATGCTTTTGCGCAATGAAGATTAAAAACATCCTGATTTCCCAGAATCCGCCCGCTGATTTCGACAAGTCACCCTATGCTGAATTGAAGAGAAAATATAGCATCAACATTGATTTTTACAAATTCTTCCGTGTGGAGGCACTTACGTCCCGCGAATTCCGTGAGGAAAAAATCAACATTCTCGATCATACGGCGGTGGTCTTCTCCAGCAAAAACACCGTTGATTACTTTTTCAGTCTCTTGAAAGACCTCCGCGTGGAGCTTCCGGAAGACACCAAGTACATCTGCACCACCGATGCCACGGCCTTCTATCTCCAGAACTACATCCAGTTCCGCAAGCGCAAGGTTTTCTTCAACAAGAACAACGACCCGAAAGGCCTTTTCGACCTCATCCTGAAAAATCAGGACTGCAAGTTCCTCATCCCTTGTGGCAGCGATATGCCCGCCACCGGTCTTGCCAACTTCTGCGACGAGCACAACATTGCCTATACACAGGCGGTTATCTTCAAAAATGTGCCCAACAACCTCAAAGACGAGGTGGACATTTCGAAGTATGACATGATCATCTTCTTCAGCCCGTCGGGAATCCAGTCATTGAAGCAGAACTTCCCCGATTTTGAGCAGGGCGAGGTGGCAATGGGTGCCCTCGGCGATGCCGCGGCCAACGCCGTCACCGATGCCGGCTTCACCCTCCATGTGAAGGCCCCGACCAAAGAAACTCCCTCCATTACGGCGGCCATGGATGTTTTCTTGAAAGAATATGCAACCAGAAGACGCTAACAACCAGCATCTTACTTTCTCAAAGAAGGAACGTATCTGCTCCAAACTGACCATTGAGCGGGTGCTCGACAAAAAACAGAAGGTTTTTGTCTATCCCTACAAGTGCTTTTACGATTTCACCCCTGCTTCGGAAGAGGCGGACGTGAACCGTATTCTCGTCAGTGTGCCGAAACGGTCGTTCAAGCACGCCGTGGACCGCAACCGCCTCAAACGGCTCACCCGTGAGGCGTACCGGTTGAACCACCGCCAGGAGTTCGACAGCCAGCTCCCCGACGGCATCCGCGCCGACCTCATCCTCTTTTTTGTGGGGCGTGAACTTTTGCCCTATAATTTGATTGAAAGCAAAATAATCGAGATTCTTCATCGTTTAAAAAAGGTTGCAGAATCACGATGAAGCATTTTCTGAAAACCATCTGGAACTATTTTAAAAAAGGACTTTCCGCCATTCTGATCGCCCTCATCAAGGTCTATCAATGGACGCTCTCCCCGTTGATCGGGCGCAGCTGCCGCTATACGCCGACCTGCTCCAATTACGGGTTGGAGGCCATTGAGAAACACGGTCCCTTCAAAGGCTCGTGGCTGACCCTCAAGCGCGTGCTGTCGTGCAACCCGTGGGGCGGCAGCGGCTACGACCCCGTCCCCTGAATTGAAAATTGAAAACTGAAAATTGAAAATGAAAAAAATCAAATCCATCATAGCTGCTGTCGTCCTGTGTGGCGCGATGCTGGTGCCGGCGAAGGCCCAGAACGACTTCGAGATTGCCAAGAACGTCGATATCTTCATCACGGTGATGCGGGAGCTGAACGCCAAGTACGCCGACGAAATCACGCCGGGCGACCTGACCGAAACCGCCATCAACGCCATGTTGGAGAGCCTTGACCCGTACACTGTCTATTATCCCGAGAACAAAATCGAAGATGTGAAGATGATGACGGCGGGCCAGTACGGCGGCATCGG
Source organism: Bacteroidales bacterium (assembly GCA_016285085.1). GTDB lineage: Bacteria > Bacteroidota > Bacteroidia > Bacteroidales > WCHB1-69 > UBA1756. The sequence continues at coordinate 1,972 of JAEEQA010000022.1, read as the reverse complement.
TGCTCTTATCCAACAGCGTGACAAACAGGTGATTATATCCGAGCTCTACGAGGGGTGGCCCGCCCAGAAGTCGGGACTGCTGGCCGGCGATGTCATCCTGAAAATTGACGGAAAATCCACCGAGGGGAAATCTTCCTCCGATGTCAGCGCCATCCTGAAGGGGCAGCCGGGCAGCACCCTCGCCATCGAGGTGTTCCGCCCCACCCAAAACAAAAAACTGTCGTTCAACATCAAACGTGAGGAGGTGAAACTTCCGAACCTGCCGTACTACGGGATGTTGGACAGCGAAATCGGCTACATCAAGCTTGACCAGTTCACCGAGAATGCCGGCAAGGAGGTGAAGGATGCGTTCCTCGACCTCAAGAAGCAGGGAATGACCAAGCTGGTGTTCGACCTCCGCAACAACGGCGGTGGTCTGCTCCAGGAGGCCGTCAAGATCATGAACATCTTTGTGGACCAGGGCACGACGATTGTGACGACCAAGGGAAAAATCAAGGAGCAGAACAACACGTTCCGCACGCCCGTCGCCGTCACCGACAAGGATATTCCAGTGGTGGTATTGGTGAACGAGAACAGTGCCTCCGCCTCCGAAATTGTTTCCGGCTCGTTCCAGGACCTTGACCGCGGCGTGATTGTCGGCAAGAAAACCTTCGGCAAAGGTTTGGTGCAGAATGTGGTGCCGCTCAGCTACAACTCCACGATGAAGATCACGGTGTCGAAGTACTACATCCCCAGCGGCCGCTGCGTGCAGAACATCGACTACTTCGGCAAAGACTCAGTCAACAAGCCCGTCCACATTCCGGATTCGCTGGCGGTGGCGTTCAAGACCAAGAACGGCCGCACGGTTTACGACAAAGGCGGCGTGGAGCCCGACGTGACGACGCCCGACGTGGAGGCCAGCAACGTGTTGGTGTCGCTCGTGCTCAACAACCTCATCTTCGACTTCGCCAACCAGTACCACTCCGAACACACGGTCATCCCCCCAGCTGCGGAATTCACCGTGGATGACGACCTCTACAACGAGTTTGTCAACTTCCTCAAGAACAAGGACTACCAGTACAAAACCGAAACCGAATACGTGCTGGATGACATAAAGGAAGCGGCCGAAGCCGACAAATACTGGGAACAGATTGAATCGCTCTGCAACGCCATCTCCGAGAAAATCAAACAGGAGAAGGCCTCTGATTTACAAACGTATAAAAAGGAGATTGCCGAATACCTGGCCTCCGAAATTGCGGTACGCTACTACTACCAGAAAGGCCGCATCTGCAGCCAGCTCTCCATCGACCCCGACATCGCCACCGCAAAAGAAATCCTGAACGACAACGCACGGTATCGTTCGATTTTGAAAATGAAGTAGGGGCTCGCTAACGCTCGCATTCTTTGATTTTGCTCACTACGTTCGCATTTGGGTTCGCTGCGCTCACCATTCGGACAGGCTTACGCCTGTATTTTGCTCGCTAACGCTCGCATTTCGTATTTCCAAAACTCCAGAAAACTTTCCGTTCACCATTTTAATTTTCCGTTTTTATAGTATCTTTGCCGCTGATATTATTAAACCAAATGTTGCATTTGTAACTTGAATTCAGTTTATAAAAAACCTCGGTTTTTTCGAGGCCAATACAAACCGTTTTTTATGAAAAAAATTGTATTATTATTATGTGCAGCTGCCCTGTTTGCTGTGGCTTGTGAAAAAGAAGACCCCATCCAGCCAGAAGACACTACAACTGAGGTAGTTGTGATCCCCAATGCGGTGACCGACATTGACGGGAACAGCTATGATGCGCTACAAATAGGCGAGCAGTGCTGGATGAAGGAAAACCTGCGTACCACCAGATACGCCAACGGCACCCCCATTTCTCAAGGCAACGGTACATCCACCACAACTGCCTATTGGTATTATCCGGATAACAATCCTTCCAATAAGCCCACCTACGGACTTTTGTATAACTGGAAGGCGGTGATGGGTAGT